>CAZFOF010000223.1:0-4117 GCA_964520265.1 uncultured Halobacteriales archaeon
TCGGCAGCGTCGTCGCCGTCTCCAGTGGCGGGAGTCAGGTCGGCCTCGCGACCGGCCCACTCGAAAATCTCTATCAGGCCGAACTCGGTGTGCCAGGTATCGTACTGTTGGGGCTCGGTGCAATCGGCATCCTCGGTGGCGCGTGGATGGGCTCACCCCGGCTCCTGCAGGCGACCTCCCGCGAGTACGCACAACTCGGCGTTCGGCGGTCGATTGCCGCACTCGTCCCGGGGTTCATCATCGCGCAACTCGCCATCACGCTCGGCATCCCCATCTCGTTTAACAACATCATCATCTCCGGAGTCATCGGCGGTGGGCTCGCCGGTGGCTCTGCGGGCGTCTCGCGGCGCAAAATCGGCGTGACACTCGCCTTCTGGCTCATCACGCTCGTGACCTCGACGGCAATCGGCTTCGGTCTCTACCGGGCGTTTGCAATCGCACTCGGCGTCTAGGAGCGGACGACAGTGACCGTCATCGGCGCACCACCGACGACGTCCGTCGCGACGGTTCCGAGCAGTCGTCGTGTGAGTTCGTAGCGGTCGCCGCCGTGGCCCCCCATCACAATGTGGTCGACCCCGTTGTCGGTCGCAAACTCGATGATAGTCTCGGCTGGGTCGCCTGTCTCGACGGCCGTATCGATATCTCGCTCCTGTGTGGCCGCACGGTCTGCCGCCTGCTCGACGAGTCGGTGCGCGCGCTCGTCCGCGGCGTCTTTGCGGTTCTCATCGACCTCGAGTAATCCACCTTCGCTCATCGTGGAGTCCACCGGCGTGATGACGTTGAGCACCGTCATGTCGCAGGTGAACGTCTCCAGTGCATGCGCGAGTGCATCGTCCGCCAGCGGCGAGCCATCGAGCGGGACGAGGACGTGTGATGGAGCCATAGCCCCAATCAGTCGGCGAGTCACAAGTAGACTGGTGTGCGACCGTGGCATCTATTTACAAACAGCCCGTTACGGCGGTAGTCGGATGCTGTCAGACACGCGAGCGCGAATGCGGTCGGCGCTCACGCGTGCGAAGACGCTTCTCCGGCGAGCGTTCGCTGAAGACCACACGACGAAAGAGGTTGCACAGAGCTTCAGTCTCGGCGTATTCATCACGATGTTGCCGACGCTCGGGACGGGATTTCTCGCCTTCGTCGTGCTGGCGGCGTTCGTCGAACGGCTGAGCAAACTGGCGCTGGTCGCCTCCGCAGTCGTGTTCAATCCGGTCATCAAGTGGGCCGTCTACGGACTCTCTGTCGGACTCGGCTTCTTCCTGCTCGGCCCGGTCGAAGGCGTCTCGATGTCGGAAGTCTCGCTGAACGCGGCGCCGGAGGTCGTGTTCCGCCTCGTCGTCGGGAACGTCATTCTCGCCGTTGTCGCCGCGGTACCGAGTTACTTCGTCGCCTACCGCGTGGTCGAGGACTACCGACAGAACAAGGACAGCCAACTCCAGCAACTCGTAGAGCACGCCGGTCTCACTACCGAGGACGCCGGAGCGGAGGCAAACACTGACGCCGACGAGGTCGATTCCTGACCCCAGAGGTTTTGCCCGCACGAACCAACGACCACAGTATGACTACCGTCCGTGACCTCCAGGCACAGGCTGGCGATGAACCCATCACAATGCTGACAGCCTACGACGCGCTCACGGCGACCATCGTCGACGATGCCGGCGTCGACGTGATACTCGTCGGCGATAGTATGGGCAACGCCATTCTGGGGTACGAAGATACGCTCCCGGTCACTGTCGAGGATGTGGCCTCGCGAACCGGAGCGGTCGCACGCGGTGCCGAGGACGCACTTGTCGTCGCGGATATGCCCTTTCTCTCTTTCGGGACTGACCGAACCGAGTCCGTCGAGAACTGTGGGCGGATGCTCAAAGAGGAGGGCGCAAACGCCGTCAAGCTCGAAAGCGGCCCCCATACCGTCGAGTTGACCGACCACCTCTCGGATTTGGGTATCCCTGTGATGGCCCACGTCGGGCTCACCCCCCAGAGCGTGAATCAGACGGGGTACACCCGCCAGGGAAGCGATCAGGAAGAGGCAGAGCAGATTTTCGACACCGCCGTTGCCCACGAGGAAGCGGGTGCGTTCGCCTGTGTACTCGAACACATCCCCGCCAATCTCGCCTCCCACATCACGGAGTCGCTGTCGATTCCGACAATCGGTATCGGCGCAGGCTCTGAGTGTGACGGGCAGGTACTCGTCGTCACCGATGCCGTCGGCATGAGCGACGGCTCGCCGCCCTTTGCCGAGGCCTTCGGGAACGTCCGCGAGGAGTTCGCATCGGCAGCCAGCGACTACGTGGATGCCGTCGAAAACGGGGAGTTCCCGACCGAAGAACACAGTCAGGTCTCCGAGGAACTGGACGAACTCTACTGACCGCCGCCTCGGGTCTCGATGCTGGTCAGAAACGCTTCGACAGCGCTGGCGAAGGCGGTCGGTGCTTCGACCATCGTCAGGTGGGCGGCGTCTTCGAGGAGAGCGAGGCGACCGTCGGGAATTTCCTCGGCGAGGAATTCGTGGTAGGCGACCGGCGTGAGTTCGTCGTACTCGCCGACCAGCGCGAGTACCGGCAGGTCGATTTCGTCGAGTCGGTCACGCACGTCGAAGGTGTGACAGGACAGAAAGTCCCGCTCGGTGACGCGCTGACCGACGGCGGCCATCGTCTGCCGTGACTGGGCGACCATCCGGTCGTGCGTATCGTGGAACAGGTGGTCGTCGTGGAGCACCTCGATGGCCGTCTCGAAATCCTCGGCGAGTGTCTCCCGCAGTGACTCGTGAACTGTCAGTTTCGCGCCCGACCCGGCGAGGACGGCCCCCTGCAGGGACGGAGACCGCTCTAAGAGGATATGCTGGACGACAGCACCACCCAGCGAGTTCCCGACCAGTACGTCGGCGTCGACGGCCTCCGCCACGGCACAGACGTCGTCGGCGTACGCGCGAAGGGTCTCACTTCCGACGGTGGTGTCGATATCCTCGGAATCACCGTGACCGCTCAAGTCGAGCGCGACTGCGGGGTGCGACGGGCCACGCGGGCCGTACTGTGCCGCCCAGACCCGGTGGGTGCCGCCGCTACCGTGGACGTACAGCATCGTCGGCCCCGATTTGGCTGGCTGTGCGACGCGGTAGGCAGTCTCTCTGCTGTGGTGAGTGACGGAGTCCATACCCGCAGTTGTCGCCGACACCACTTCGTCCTGTGGAACGCGAGCGCGCAAAAAGAGTGTGAACCGCATTCAATCCTCTTCTGCAAACCCACTTCCATGAGAGGGTATTTTGAGTAAAGTATATATACTATAAACACTTACTTGCAGTTAGCATGACTGTGAAAGAGCAACTCGCAGAACGCGACGTGACAGTACGTCGGTTCGAGTACGAGGACAGGACGGTACTCGCTGCGGACTTTGGGCCACACGATGACGCATCCGTCGACGTCGTGGGGGATACGGTCATCGTCGTCGCGGACGACGAGCAGTACGAACTCGAAGTCGAAGGTGACACAGACGTCTTTATGAAAAACGGCATCCTCAGTATCGAGGTGAATGCATGAGACTTACTATCAAACCGCTGAAGCAGAAAGACGCGGGACGCGGACTCGCCGCCGTCGACCGACAGGCGATGGCCGAAATGAACCTCGAAAACGGCGATTACATCGTCATCGAGGGTGAGGAAGGGCGCTCGGTCGCTCGCGTCTGGCCCGGCTATCCCGAGGACGACGGCCGCGGTGTCGTCCGCATCGACGGGCAACTCCGCCAGGAGACTGGCGCAGGCATCGACGACACCGTCGATGTCGAAACCGCGGACGTCCAGCCAGCCAAATCCATCACCGTGGCACTTCCCCAGAACCTCCGCGTTCGCGGGAACGTCGCGCCGATGATTCGACAGAATCTGAGCGGGCAGGCCGTCACCCAGGGACAGACGGTGCCCGTCTCCTTCGGTCTCGGACCGCTGTCGTCGATGTCGAATCAGAAGATTCCGCTGAAGGTTGCCAGCACCGAGCCAAGTGGGACGGTCGTCGTGACCGACTCCACGGAGGTACAGGTGTCCGAACAGCCCGCCGAACAGATTGCGGGCGCTCCCGACCAGGGTGGCGACCGAGCCACGCCCGACGTGACCTACGAGGACATCGGTGGC
>CAZFOF010000224.1:0-4105 GCA_964520265.1 uncultured Halobacteriales archaeon
TCCCGATGAGCAGCGTCCACTGGTTGAGCTTCGAGGAGATGAGCGCGTTGAACCCGGCCGTCGAGCGGGCTTTGTAGACCAGCACGGAGACGACGATGAGTTCGGGTGACTCACTCGCCAGCGGTGCAATCCACTGAATCATGAAAAACGAGGGGATGCCGATGGACGTCCCGAGATTCTCGAGACCGTGGGCAAACGGCTCGACGGCGATGAAGATGAGAAATCCGGAGTAGGCAAACAGCGAGATGACGGTGACGATGCGGAGCGGACGGGGAAAGTCCTGGAGATAGGCGGGGACGCCGATGTGCTCCTCGCCGGCCTCGATATCACCGCGGATGATGATGCCGATGTAGATGACGTAGAGGCCGACGAGGATGGACATATCGAAAATGTCGATGCCACCGCCCAGCGGGACGAAGAAGGCCCACAGCGTCGCGGCAAAGAGGAACGTAATCTCCGTGGCGATGTCGCGGTCGAGCGTGACACGGGTGGCGAGCCAGCCCTCGCGGTAGTCGACGGCGGGGTCTGCGGTGCGGCGGGCCTGCCAGACGGTCAAAATGGCGATGCCGGCCCAGCCGAGACCGATGAGGATGCGGTTCGCACCGGTCATGTTCGCGACGGCGAGATTGGCGTCCTGGCAGGCACCTGCCAGTGTCCCGCCGGCCGCCGCTGTGGCCTCCGCCGCTGTCCCCTCTGCCGCCGTAGCGACACCGCGACAGGCCTCGGCAGTTGCGCCCCCGGAGCCAGCACCCCAGGCGTACAGCGCGTCGACAGCGTACTCGGGAGCCACCGCAAGCACGGCCAGAACGGCAATAGCGAACGCACGGGGGACGTCTTTCTCCGCGGTCTCCGCCCCCCACGCGAGCAGGAAAGACGCACCGAGAACCGCAATGCCACTAATTGCGACGGTACCGAGGTCGCCGAGTTCCGTGCCGGTCGCCCAGACGACCACCCACGGGACTGAGAGGATGACAGCGACGAGGACTGCCGAGAGGGGGTGACGGAGACGACTCACTACTCCGGCAATGAGAGGTTCCCGAAAGTATGCTTTCCGGTGTCCGGCGAGTCTCGTAGTGGTTCGTCCGGCCGCGACGGGTAGTGTGATTTAACCCACAGCGGGTCGACGCGCTGGTATGGACGTGTACGGACTCATCGGTAATCCGGTCGAACACTCGCTGTCCCCGCCGATGCACGAGGCCGCCTACGCGGAACTCGGCATCGACGCTCGCTACGTCACCTTCGAGCCACCGGAAGACGGCGGCGCATCGGCCGTCGAGAGCGCGGCCACACTCGGCGTCTCCGGACTGAACGTCACCATTCCGTTCAAACAGCAGGTACTCGATGCCGTCGACCCCGCGCCACTGGCCGAACGCGTCGGCGCGGTCAACACTATCGACTTCTCGACGACGCCACCGACGGGATACAACACCGACACTGCCGGCGTCGTCCGTGCACTCTCCTATCACGACGTGTCGCTGTCCGGTACCGCAGTCGTCGTCGGTGCCGGCGGTGCTGGCCGCGCCGCGGCGTTTGCACTGGCCGAGGAGGGGATGACCGTCCACATCGCCAACAGAACTGCTCCGAAGGCGACCGACCTGGCCGCTGCTGTCGCCGACTCCCACCCCGCCGGGCCGGCGGCCGTTTCGGGCCACGGACTCGATGGCCTCGCCGACCTGCTGGAAGAGGCGTCGATTCTGGTCAACGCTACCAGCGTCGGCATGGACGAGGACGTTTCGCCGGTGCCCGCGGCGGCGTTGCACGCCGACCTCGCGGTACTCGATGCGGTCTACTCACCGCTGGAGACGCGTCTCCTCGCCGACGCTGAGGCCGCTGGTGCGACGACCGTCGACGGCGCGTGGATGTTGCTCTTCCAGGGCGTCGAGGCCTTCGAGCGCTGGACGGGCGAGACTGCACCTGTCGACGCGATGAACGAGGCGTTACGGACACGACTTTAAGTAGACCGCGTTGTAATTATCCAGCATGGGGCTGCTGGATAAACTCAAATCTCTCTTTGGCTCCGATAGTACGAGCCAGTCCGGTCGATCGCCGCCAGAGGACGGCACGACACGAGCGGAGTCAGATATCGCTACCATCGAACACGAGCCCTCCGCCGAGAGCGAACACGCTGTCAAAGGAACTGACCAGTCACCGGAACAGACGGAGACGACAGAGGCCACGCCGTCTGCGTCGGCCGATGTCGGCGAGTCCGTGACTGAAAACGACGAACAGCGTGGGGGTGTCGAGGCGACCGAAGACGAACAGTACGACGAAGAGACTGTCGAGACGACAGACAATGGCGACGAAGCGACGGCAGAGACTGTCGAAGACGCCGAAGACAGTGACGATGTCGAGGACGATACGGCCGAGGAGGACTCCGGGGAACCGCTTCAGGAAATAAAGGGCATCGGCCCGACCTACGCCGAGCGCCTGGAAGCGGCGGGTATCGAGACAGTCTCTGACCTCGCATCGAGTGAGGTATCGGCCGTTGCCGAGGCTGCCGAGGCGACCGAGACCCGCGCGACTGACTGGATTGACCGCGCCCAGTCGTACTGAGTCGTTCGTCTCGTTTTGCCCACCGTAACCGCAAGACGATTACGCCCGCTACCCGTTGTTACGGCTAATGGTCGAGGTCGTCACCGACCGGGAGGCGTTCGCGGCGACCGCCGAGACGGCCGCGGCGGGTGCTCGCGTCCCACTCGAAGTGCGTGTCACCGTTGCCGACCCATTTCTCGCCTACCGGCGACCCCGCGCACAGACCGGCGGTGCCTATCTCGAAACCACCGGTGGACAGCCCGGCTGGGGCTACTTCGGCGTCACGCCCGCGGACTTTCTCTCTGTCGACCCCGGTGGTGATACTCTCGACACACTGCTCGCTCGTCTCGACGCGGAGACGCTCGTCCGGGGTGACTGCGACGTACCCTATCCCTGTGGTGCAATCGGCTGGCTCTCCTACGATGTGGCTCGCGAACTCGAAACACTGCCAGACAGCGCCGTCCGCGACCGTGCACTGCCGCGTCTCCAACTTGCCGTCTACGACCGACTGGCGTCCTGGACCGAACCCCGCGGCGAGGAGACGACGCTGCGCGTCACTGCCTGTCCGCCCGTTCCCGACCCCGACGACCCGGCGGCCGTTACCGAGGCGTATCGCGTCGGCCGTGAACACGCCCGGGAACTCGCTCGTCGCGCCGTCGACGGCGACCCCGATATCGGCCCACCACCGGTCACGACCGACACCGCACACTTCGAAAGTGACTGTACGAAAGCGGCGTTTGCAGAGCGGGTTCGCCGCGCCAAGGAGTACATCCGCGATGGTGACACCTTTCAGGCGAACATCTCACAGCGGTTGCACGCACCCGCTGCCGTCCACCCTGTCGCCGCCTTCGACGCACTCCGGACGGTCAATCCCGCACCCTACTCCGCGCTGGTCGAGTTCCCCGGTATCGACCTCGTCAGCGCCAGTCCCGAACTGCTCCTCCACCGCGATGGCGACCACCTCTTGACCGAACCAATCGCCGGGACGCGCCCCCGCGGGTCGACGCCCGAAGCCGACGAGCGACTGGAAGCCGACCTGCTCGACGACGAGAAAGAGCGGGCCGAACACGCCATGCTCGTCGACCTGGAACGCAACGACCTCGGAAAGGTCAGTGCGTACGGCAGCGTCGACGTGACCGAGTACCGCCGTGTCGACCGCTACTCGGAGGTGATGCATCTCGTCTCGAAGGTCGAGGGACGCCTGCGCGAAGACGCGACGCTTGCGGACGCTATCGCCGCCGTCTTCCCCGGTGGCACGATTACCGGCGCACCCAAACCGCGGACGATGGAGATTATCGACGAACTCGAAGCGACGCGACGCGGCCCCTACACCGGCTCTATCGGTATCTTCGGGTTCGACGGTCGCGCCACGCTGAACATCATCATCCGGACGCTCGTCCGCTACGCCGAGGAGTATCACCTCCGTGTCGGTGCTGGCATCGTCCACGATTCTGTCCCTGACCGCGAGTACGACGAGACACTCGACAAGGCGCGTGCGCTCGTCGCGGCCGTCGACGAGGCACTCGGTGAGCGTGCGGCACTCAGCGTCGAGCGTCCGGAGTGACTGGACTCT
>CAZFOF010000225.1:0-997 GCA_964520265.1 uncultured Halobacteriales archaeon
CCCCCTCATCGACAACCCCGACTGTACGGTCGAGGACCTGATGGAACACGTCAAGGGACCGGACTTCCCGACTGGCGCGAACATCGTCGGGAAAGACGCCATCTACTCGGCGTATACGACCGGTCGAGGGCGTTTACGCGTCCGTGCCGAGTACGATATCGAGCGAAACGACACCGGGAGTGACCGCATCGTCGTCACGGAACTCCCTTTCCAGGAGAACAAAGCCCGCGTCGTCGAGCGCATCGCCGACGATGTCAACGAAGGCAAAATCGAGGGTGTCTCGGACTTGCGCGACGAGTCCGACCGCAACGGCGTCCGCGTCGTCATCGACCTCAAACGTGGGTCAAACGTCGACGTCGTCGAGAATCAACTGCTGGAACACCACCTCGAGTCGACCTTCGGCGTTATCAACCTCGCGCTGGTCGACGGGCAACCACGCGTACTCTCGCTGAAGGAGACGCTGTCACACTACGTCGACCACCGCAAAGAGGTCGTCCGCCGTCGTTCCGAACACGACCTGCAGGAGGCCAGAGACCGCGCACACATCCTCGAAGGTCGCCTGGAGGCCGTCGACAGGGCCGAGGCCATCGTCAATCTCGTGACCGAATCTGCCGACCGTGAGGAAGCCCAGCAGATTCTCACCGGCGAACTCGCACTCGAAGACGTCGAGGACGCCGAGTTCGACTACCCCGAGGAACAGGCGGCATTCGACTTCTCGGACGACCAGGCCGCCCACATCCTCCGGATGCAGGTCGGGTCGCTCACGTCGATGGAAGCCGCCGAAATCGAAGCCGAGTACGAGGAGGTACAGGAGACCATCGACTACCTCGAAGCCGTCCTCGCGGACGAGCAGATGCTGCTGGGTGTCATCAAAGACGAACTGCGAGAACTGCACGTCGACTTTGACGAACGTCCCCGAGCCGTCGTCGAGGCGCTCCTGAAACGCCGGGACCGCGAGGTCCGGCCGCTCGTCGAACGCCCAGCAGTCGTCGGTCGG
>CAZFOF010000225.1:1007-4075 GCA_964520265.1 uncultured Halobacteriales archaeon
GCCGTCCTCGCGGACGAGCAGATGCTGCTGGGCGTCATCAAAGACGAACTGCAGGAGATCAAAGACGAGTACGACGACGACCGCCGCACCTCGATTATGGAGGCGGAGGGACAGGTCACGCACGAAGACCTCATCCCGGAGGAAGACTGCCTCGTCGTCATCACCGAGGACGACTACATCAAGCGGATGCCGGCCGCCAACTTCGACCCGCAAAACCGCGGCGGGAAAGGCATCATCGGCTCCGACCCCAAGGAGGGTGACCGTGTCTCGAACGTCTTCCGTGCCAACTCCCACGACTACCTGCTCTGTTTCACGAATCAGGGACAGGTCTACCGGCTGAAGACCTACGAGGTTCCAGAGATGGGTCGCACCGCCCGCGGCAAGTCCGCTGTCAATCTCATCGACCTGGACGACGACGAGGAGATTACGGCCGTCGTCAACACGGACGAGTTCGAAGACGAGGAGTGTATCACGATGGTCACGCGCAACGGCTACGTCAAGCGTACCTGCGCGACCGACTTCGAGAACATCCTCTCGACGGGTATCATCGCCGCGAAACTCGGTGATGATGACGAACTGGTGGACGTGGAAGTGACCGACGGGACGAACGACCTCGTCATCGCCACGGAACAGGGCATGACCATCCGCTTCGACGAGACAGAAGCACGAGAGATGGGGCGCACCGCACGCGGCGTCAACGGCATCAAACTCCAGGACGGCGACCACGTCGCCGGTCTCGTCGCGACCGACGAGGGCGACGACCGCTCGCTGTTGACCGTGACAGACAACGGGTATGGAAAGCGGACGAAACTCTCGGAGTATCGCACGCAGTCACGCTACGGGAAAGGGCTCATCGACATCAAAACCGACGAGCGCAACGGCCCGGTGACGACCGTCAAAGCCGTCGAAGACGACGACCACATCGTCGTCATGAGCGAGCAGGGACAGATTATGCGCTGTCCGGTCGGCGACATCTCGACTGTCGGTCGGAACACGAAGGGTGTGAAGGTCATGACCGTCGAAGGCGGCGACGGCGTAGCCAACGTGACGGTCATCCCCGACAGCGACAGCGCGTGACCACCGCGGTCACACGGCACTCGTGGCGACTACCGCCAGCAAAGAGGCGGTTGCCAGCCCGAGTGCCAGATAGGTCACGCCGCGTTTGAGGAAGTGCCACTGGATGGCATCCTCGCCGCCGTCACCGACGACGAAGGGAAAGCCAAATAGCCGCTCGGAGAGCGAGCGGTCGGTCTGTTCACGGACGACGGCGTCTGGCCCACCGAAGCCGCCCACTGTGTCGTCGTCTGTGTGGGCCGTGCCAGCCACGTAGACGGATTCGCCGACGTCGAGGCGGTGTTCGCGGATACGCGTCTCGTCGCCGTAGTCCAGTTCGACGGGGCCGGCACCCACACTACCGGTCGACCGCTCGATGTTCAGCGCGTCCAGAACCTCGGCAGTGCGGCCAGTCGCCTCCTCGCCGCCGTCGAGTTCTGCGACGATGTGTGTTTCCAAGACCAGTTCCGCGCCGTCGGGTTCGACGCGGAAGGTGCCACCGGGCGTCTCGACGTGGAACGGTCGTGTCGTCGTCCGGGATTCCCTGGTTCGCCAGGAGCCACCGTTCTTGCTCGACTCGTACATCTGCACGTCGAGTTCGGAGATGAGACACTCGGTGCCGGTCGCTGCGGCAGCAAAGGAGTCACCGTCGGACGCGGGGCTGGCAGTGCCGGAGAGTTCGACGGGGCCATCGAGTCGCGCGCGAAACTCCTCGTCACCGGCAGTTCGGAGGTGGTTCCACCGCAGCAAGGCGAGGACACCACCGCCAAGCAGTCCCAGTGCGACGAGACTGAGGACGATGAAAACACCGAGCCAGAACAGTGTGCCAGAATCGGAGACACTGGCCAGTGGGAGGGGGAACATACGATCCGTATCGAACGGATGTGGTAAATGCGTTGTCTGTTCGCCCGACAGCACGTCCTCAGCCAGTCACAGCACGCGTTTGCCAAAGGCACTCGCGACGAGTTCACAGGCCAACTCGGCGGTACGGTTGTGCTGGTCGAGAATCGGGTTGACCTCGACGAGTTCGAAACTGGCCATCCGTGGGCCGGCGCGTTCGTGGACGAGTTCCATCGCAGCGTGGGCCTCGCGATAGGAGATGCCGCCACGAACGGGCGTCCCGACGCCCGGTGCTTCGTCGGGGTCGAGACAGTCCATATCCAGACTGACGTGTACCTGTTCGACGCCGTCGGTTGCGATATCGAGTGCTTCGGTCACGACAGTCGTGATACCGCGTTCGTCGATATCGCGCATCGTGAACACCGTGACGTCGCTGTTGGCAACCAGTTCGCGCTCTCGCTCGTCCAGTGAGCGGATACCGACGAGGGCGACGTTCTCCTCGCGGACGTGGGGTGTGTACGCCCAGGGATGGTCTGTGAAGGGGCCGTTCCCGAGGATAGCAGAGAGTGACATCCCGTGGACGTTGCCGCTGGGAGTCGTCTGTGGCGTGTTGAAATCACCGTGGGCGTCGAACCAGACGATACCCGTACTCCGGTCGGTGGCGACACCCGCCGCCGTACCGATGGCGATAGAGTGGTCACCGCCGAGAACGAGCGGGAACTCACCGTCAGCGATAGTCGCCGCAACCGCAGTCGACACGTCCTCACAGACCTCTTTGGTCTCACGGAAGTACTTTGCGTGGCCGTTCTCGAAGGGTTCCGTGTCGGGGTCGCGCTCTTCGGGACGGGGAACGACAATGTCGCCGCCGTCGACACAGGCGGTACCGGTTGCTTCGAGTGCGTCGGCAAGTGCCGCATAGCGAATCGCTGACGGCCCCATGTCGACACCACGCCGGTCGGCACCGAGATCCATCGGAACGCCGAGGAGTCGTACCGTCTGTTCCATCGTGTGCGTATCTCTGTGGCGGATACAAAAGAATGCGGGCCTGTCAGTTGTACTGCGCACACACCTGCCGGATACCTTCCTTGAACTCAATCTCCGGTTCCCAGCCGGTTGCCTCCTGCATCTTCGAGAAGTCCGCACAGGTGTCGTGGACGTAGACGTCGTCCGGGATC
>CAZFOF010000226.1:0-4063 GCA_964520265.1 uncultured Halobacteriales archaeon
CGCTTCGTCGACCACCGGGAGGAAATCGGGGCAACAGCGACGATACTGAGCCAGTATCTCGCCGAGAGTGATGTGCAACTGGATACGACGCTGGCGACGGGGTTGTTGTTCGCAATCCGCCGCGAGACACTGGATTTTCTGCGCGGCGTGACGAGCGAGGAGTACGACGCCGCGGCGACACTCCACGAGTTCGTCGACAGCGACTTGCTGCATCGACTGTCGAGTCCCGCGGTCAGTTCTGCGACGGTCGATGCCATCGCCGACGCCATCGAGAATCGTATCGTTCGTGGGTCGGTGTTGCTCTCGAACGTCGGTCGAACCAGCGAGCGTGATGCGATTCCACAGGCCGCGGACTACCTCGCGACGCTCGAAGGTGTCGACACCGCCATCGTCTTCGGTATCCGCAACGACGACATCTTCCTCAGTGGGCGCTCGACGGATGCCCGCGTTCACGTCGGTAACGCCCTCGAAAACGCGTTCTCGGACGTTGGCAGTGCCGGCGGCCACCGCGAGATGGGCGGCGGAGAGATTTCACTCGGGCTGTTTGCCGACTACACCGAAGACGACGAGCAGTTGACTGAGATGGTAGAGCAGATACTCACCGCCAGACTCGTCGCCGAACTCAATCTCGCCAGCGACGAAAACGGTGGGAGCTAACTTCGGCGACTCGGATACCCGGAAATCTCCAGCTGAAACAAGGGGGTTTGGTACAACGACACACACAGTCAACTTCTGGGATACCAGGATGGAGAAAGCGCCCGAGTGCGACTAGTTCGGCGGGGTATCAGACTGTCCGGGCACACCACGACCCTGGAAGAAGTCACCGGCCCAGTTGCCGACCCAGATATCCTGGTTGGCGAGATACAGGGCATCAGCAGTGTGGAAGGTGTCGTCGGTGACCGTCCACGAGTTGCTTGCAGTGTCGAACGCCACTTCGGCGTTGTACACAGCGGCCTGCCCGAACTCGCCACCGGCTGCGGGCGGGAGCGGCGGTTCGTTCTCGCGATCGCTCACGGACGGCTGGCGCTGGGCGCGCTGGAGACCGCCGGTGTTGAACGTCGCGTCGAAGAATTGCGTGTAGACGTCTTTGACGCCACTGCGATTGAGGACGGCGTCGGCGGCGTTGAGACCACCCGTGATGTCACCGGCGTCGCGTGCGGTGATGGTGTAGGTGTCGGAGTCACTGCCGTCGGCGAAGGTACCGGCATCGGCGTCGAACAGTTCCTCGACGAGGTAGCCAAGTGCATCGGATGCCAGCGTCGTCCGGTCGACGCCGTCGACCTGTGAGGCCCACAGCAGTCCCTGTCCGACGATACCCTGCGTGGCGGCCTGGTTGGCAGCGCCGTTGCCGACGTGGCCGTTGCCGTCGGTAGCGTCGGCGATGCCATCGGCGAGAGAGTTCGCGTACTCGGCGGCCATCCCCTGGAGTTGGGAACTGCCGGCGTGGGTACCGTACCAGCCGAGTCCACCCAGGAGTGCGCCTGCATCGCGTGTCGACTGGCTCACCACGTCGGCGGGTTCGAAGGCGTTCATCACCGTCTTCGCCAGGTTATCCGCCAGTTCCTGGACGCGACTGGCCGGGATGAGGGGTTCGGGGTTCTCGTAGCCGAACCAGCCACCCTGTGCCAAACTAACGAGGTCAGAGAGGAACCACAGCATCGCGGTGTGATGTTGCACCCGCGGCGTGGAATCCGTGACACTGCCTGCCATGGGGTCGAACTCCGAGACGAGCATGAGATTCTCGTCGTTTGCGCGGAGATTCCCCTGCGCAAGCGAGAATCTCACCCCAAGTTGGGCGAGCGTCGAGAGCACCTGCGCGCGGAATTTGGGTGCGATGTCTGCCGGGAGGATATCGAAGTGCTTCTCGAAGTTTTTGGCCCACGTGACGCCTTTGAGATGTGTCCACCCCAGCGACGAGGGACTGACGACACCGGAGGAGTTTGATTTGTCCCACTGCAGCGTCGCGGCGTTCGGCCGGTCGGTCTCGTCGGAGAAGACCGGCTGCTGGGTGAAATGTGGGTCGCCCGTGGTGAACGGTGCCATGTTCAGATTCGGATTGTTGATTGGTGGCTGGTCGACGTTGGCCGCGCTGGTGATACCCTGGATGCGTTGCTGGAACTGCTGGCGTTGCTGGTCGTTGGCCGGGAAGGTGACGCCGTTGCCGCTCATCGCGATGTTTGTACTCATGTTGTACAGCGAGTACCAGTACGAATCGAAGGTTGCCGCCTGCCAGTCGTACTGCGTCCCGCCATCGTCACCGTCACTACCAGCAGCGGGGTCACCGACGACGACGGCACCGCGCATCCCGAGACCGCGGTGTGGCCGACAGAAGTACTTGAACATCCCCTCCTCGTCGAAGGCGTATTCGAAGGTGGTACTGGCGTCGCTGGTGGCATCGCCGCTTTCGAACGCACCGTTTTCTGCAACGACATTGTGGGTGCCGTTGCCCGTCCACTCCCAGGTGACGGTCGTTCCGGGGTCGACGTGGACGGCCGGCGGGTCGAAGGCGAACGGGCCGCCGTTGTTGCCCTGAGCGCCGACGGTGACCGAGAGGCTGTCCTGGCCCCGAGCGTCGACAGTCGTCCCATCAAAGTTGTCAGTCTCGGCGAACCAGTCGCCGTAGTCTATCGAGACCGCTTCGGGTGTCTCCGTTGCAGTCGCAGTCGCAGTTGCAGTGTCAGTCGCAGTCTGGGTCGGTGTCGTGTCACCACTGTCACCAGAGAGCCCCGAGCAACCGGCGAGTGCAGTCGTCGCAGCGATTCCCCCGAGTTTCAGGATACGGCGTCTCTGTCTATCCATAGCGAATTTGGATACTGTCAGGATGCGTTTAGGAGTGTGCCGGGCACGTGTCGCGGTTACACGACAGGGGAGGGTATTTCAGGTCTGATAGTCCCCGGTAATAAGGCTCGTTCGGCCGGGCGTTCGTGTGACACGAGCGGGCACACGTAGGCGGTGCGAACACTCAAGCGGATGGCAGGAGTAGCGTCCACAAATGACTGACCCACTCGTCATCGACGCCGGCGAGATGAGTTCCCAGGAACTCATGGAGACCCTCGACAGCGGCCAACGTGTCATCGTGCACACGGAGTTTCTTGGCTCGGAACATCAGGTGACGCTGCGCCACGACGGCGAGACGTACTACTGCGACACGCCGACACGGTTGCACAAACACGAATCAGCCGACGAGATGCGCCAGTGTCTGGAGCGGCAGGGCTATGGAGAGTAACAGCGGGTGAGATGGTCGTAACGCGGGGCTTTATTCTCGCGGGCCCAGTATGTGAGTGTATGCCAGAGGCCGACCCCTCGCCCGACCGATTTCGCGAACTCATGCTCGACGAGGAGCCGGGACTCCAGGACGTACTCGCCTGTGTGTTCGGTATCCAGCGACACGAGGCACGCACCTACCAGATGCTGCGGTCGAACCCGGGGAGTACGGTCGAGGAACTGGCCGACGAACTCGACCGTGACAGGAGCAACGTCAACCGGTCGCTGTCGACACTCCGCGAGAAGGGACTCGCCGAGCGCCAGCGACGGTTGCTCGATGGCGGCGGCCACGTCTACCAGTACTCGGCGACACCGCTGGAGGAAGCACGGGCATTGATGCACGAGACGCTTGATGAGTGGACAGCGTACGTCCACGACCGTATCGACGAGTTTGGCGAGGGCTGACAATCGTCCCACTTTTGCCCTCAGGGGACATCTCGTCTGGCAATGACCAGTCTCGAACTCACGGCCGAGGCACCCGAAAACGCTGACGACGGCGTCTGGCTCTCCTGTATCGAATGTGGAGAGACGTTCGCACCGTTCGATGCGGTACGCTACACCTGCGACGACTGCGACGGACTGCTGGAAGTCCGCTACGAGAATCTCCCGACCTGGGAGGACTTCGACGACGACCAGTGGGGCGTCTGGCGCTACGCCGACGCACTCCCCTTCGAGGAGGGGGTGTCACTCCCCGAAGGCGGGACGCCACTACACGAAGTGCCGGGCCTGGAGGAAGAACTCGGTCTCGACCGCCTGCGCGTGAAACACGAGGGGATGAACCCGACGGGGAGTTTCAAAG
>CAZFOF010000227.1:0-4056 GCA_964520265.1 uncultured Halobacteriales archaeon
GGCTTCGACGAGGACTACAACGCCATGGTCGTCCATCTGAAGGGACAACCCGCACGGGCGACTCGCCGCATCACGAAGCGCTTGCACGACGAACTCGGTCTGCCGGTGGCCGTCTTTACAGACGGTGACCCCTGGTCGTACCGCATCTATGGCTCCGTCGCCTAGGGGTCTATCAAAAGCGCTCATCTCTCGGAGTATCTGGCGACGCCGGAGGCGAAGTTTGTCGGGATTCGACCGGCGGACATCGTCGAGTACGACCTCCCGACAGACCCGCTGGCAGACTCGGACATCAACGCACTGGAGTCGGAACTCGAAGACCCGCGCTACCAGACTGACTTCTGGGAGGAGCAAATCGAACTGCAACTCGACATCGGCAAGAAGTCAGAACAGCAGTCACTCGCCTCCCGTGGTCTCGACTTCGTGACCGACACCTACCTCCCCGAGCGCCTCACCGAAATGGGGATGCTGTAGCGCGACGCCCTCTCTCAGTTTTCGTCCAGCGCGACGGCAACGCCACGCTCGCGTAACTCCTCGGCGAAGGCTGTCGAATCGGCTTCGATTGCGCCGAATGTATTGTAGTGGGTCGGCACGACCAGGTCAGGGTTCATCTCGACTGCGAGGTCGGTCGCACTCTCGGCGTCCATCGTGTACGTGCCGCCGATTGGCGGACAGAACACCGACACGTCGAGTGCTTCGTGGCCATCGAGCACGTCGGTATCGCCGGGGACGAAGACGCGCGTCCCGTCGATGGTGAGCACGAACCCACAGCCGAACCCCCGTGGATGAATCGGGTTTCCGTCCGCCCGAGTGTGCGGGCCGTCCGGTTCGTTGTACGCCTCGACCGTCCAGAACAGCACGTCGTTGACGACGCCCTCGGTTTCCATTCCGACCGTTCGCACCTCATAGGGCAAGTCCGACAGCCGCGTGTCCGTCCGCTCGGTCTGGTGCGTATTTATACCTTCGAAGGAAATAATTGTCGCGTCTTCGTTCGCTACTCGTTCGATGCCATCGGGGTCGTAGTGGTGCAGGTGTGTGAGACAGACCACGTCGCCGTCTTCCGGCCGGTAGTCGCGTGCGGGCGGATGAGCATTTGCGGCGGGTTCACTGTCGGCCGTCCACTCGCCGGTGAGTACCCCGTACCGCCCGGGGTCGACGTAGACGGTGGTGTCAGCACCGGCGAGACGGAGCGTCGCATAGCCGAGCCAGTCGATTGTGACCCTCTCGTGTGTTACTGTCATCACGGGAGGGTAGCGGCGGTAGACAGTTAACGGCCACTGACTGTCGCTATGTCGGCGACCCGTGTCAGCCGCCGACGTAGCTCACTTCGACGTCGACGCCGGAGTCGAGCGACCCGCTGGCTGTCGGATACGGTCGGTCGGCACCGCCCCCGCCGGGAACCAGCGGCGGGCCGGTGTAGTCAAACTGCTGGTTGTCGTTCGAGTCCCGATGAGCGACGATGTGCACCGTCTTGTTCTCTCGTATCGACTCCTGTAACGGAATCAGAATGCCGTCGTTGTCAGTTCCCGGTGGGACGTACGCCGACCGTCCCAGCATCGTGGAGTTGGGGCCTTCTTCGTAGACGGCGACGAAGCCACCCTCGGACATCGACGCGCCTTCGATTCGCAGGGTGTCACCGGTCGAGACGGCGTCGCCAGCGGTTATCGACGCCACCGGCGAGGACATGAGCAGGAAAGCGACGTAGGCAATCGAGAGCATGACTGCGGCGTGTTTTGCGCCGTCCTTCAACGTTCCCTCGCCGAGTTGGCCGCCGATGAATCCCGAGACGACCGCCTGAATGAGCGCCGTGTGGAAAAAGACCAGCGTGTAGGCGGCTTTGTCGACGCTGCCGAGTCGTGAGGCGATACCGGCAGAGACGCCGAGACGGTTGAGGTCACGCTCGCTGGGCGTGGGCACCGACTCGGGCAGACTCGGGACGAGCACCTCGTTGACGGCGACGATGATGACCAGAAAGACGACGAAGGAGATGTAGATGACGACCAGGTAGGTGAGCATCTGTCGGCGGCGCCGCCGTCGCAGTTTCAGGTCTGAGCGGGACTGCTCGGCGGCGATACGCAAGACCGGCCCCATGTTGCCACTGGCGCGCATGGCGTTGGTCAGGAGTACGACGACGCGAGTCACGGCGACGGTGCGAACGCGGCGTCCGAACCGGATGAATGCGTCGTCGACAGTCGACCCGTACTCCATGTCTCGCCAGATGCGCTCGACTTCGGGCGAAAGCACACCCAGGTCGCTGTCGCGGATGCGAGAGACTCCCTCGACCATCGACATCCCGGCCTCGTTGAGACTCGCGAGTCGTTCGAGCAGTTCCGGCGTGGCAGCCTCGATTTTGTCCACACGACGCTTGTAGAGTTGTCGCACCGCGGCAAACGTGATGAGGACGAACAGCGTCGACTGTATCAGGATATCGTCGAGAACGCGCTTGTTGATACCAGCGCCGGTCATCGCGTCGGGAAAACGGACGGCAGCGACGAGCACCGCGATTGGAACGGTGACATACAGTACCGTCGAGGGATTCCAGATAACTGTCCGTACCGGGTTCTGCACGACGCTTTTCACCGCTTCGAGACGGTCGTACTGCCCCAGTGTCTGTCGATTTTCCCACTCGCGGCCGTGACCCCCGTCGGCGCGTCGGACGTCACTCGATGGCGATTCTCTGATTGGGGTTTCCACCTCGCGCTGGTCGAGGATATTTGCGCCGGAACCCCGGGCGATGCCGAGTTCCTCCAGTTGCTGGCTCAAAAACACTGCGAACCCGGCGTTTGCCAGCGGAATCATGAGATACCCCATCATCTGCAACAGCCACAGCGTATCCGTCGTGGTCAGCCCGAAGACGAGCAGGATGGTGAGAAGAAAGAGCACCCCAGCGACCAGCACCGTGACATAGCCCTCGGCGATGGTCGCGAGCACTTCCAGAATCTCTTCCTGGCGTTCTTCGGCTTCCTCGCGGAACCGCTCGTACTGCTCGCTGAGAAAATTCGAGAGGTTGCTCCCGCTCTGGAGGATACTCGAGAGATTCTCCGAGAACGTCTTGAACTGCTCACTCGGTGTGCGCCGTGACATCCGCCGGAGGGCGGTAATCATGTCTCGCCCGAACAGGTCCATCTCGCGCACCGCGAGTGACATCTCATCGGCTGCTCCGCCGTAGACGGCGCGGTTCTCCGAGAGACTCCGCAACACCACGGGAAATTCGAGGCCGCCACGCGAGAGTGCGTACATGAACGCCGTCGTGCGCGGGAGCCCTTCCTCGATACTCCGACGGCGCACCTCGGCGGTGCTCGCCGGGAGTTTCCAGCGCATCACGTAGGCGAAGACAGCGGTCAGCACGCCGGTGCCAGCACCGGAACCCAGGATGATACCCCACCGCTGTCGGTCGGTGAGGATGAGTTCGTAATCAATCCGTGCACCAAGCGGGACGGCGATGGTGTCTGGCAGTCCAGTCAGCAACCGGACAAAGTCCTCGAAGACGACGAGGACGCCGGCCGTGATGTACGCTCCGGAGATGAAGGCAGCGACGAAGGCGGCGAGTGTGTACAGAAGCGTCGTCGACGCGTAACTCTGGTAGGACTCGTCGATGTAGGCCGCCCGAATCCGCTGTGCGCGCTCGGCGTTTGTCGAGACGAAGCGGTCGAAGAGGATGCGCGCAAACCGCGAGACGACCCGGTCGACGCGGTCGTCGAATTTCGCTGCCAGCCATCCCGCGGTGATGACGACGACAATCACTGGCGGGAGATACCAGACGGGATTGACCATATCAGCCCTGAACCTCGACGCCGGCCTCGTCTATCCGTTCCATCACCTGTTCTGCGTCTGCGTAGTACTTGTTGACCATCGCAGTGAAGCGCCGGTAGTCCGTCACGCCTTCCTCCTGGAGATACCGGAGGAACCGCCGACGGTTCTGAAGTTCACGCAGCAGTTCCGACCGACTCCAGCCTCGCTCTTCGCGAATCTCCTCCATGAGTTCGGAGTTACTCTCCGAGAACTCGTCGTCTGTCGCGTCCCAGTTGTAGGTGTTCGAGTAGTCCAGTTCGCCGGTCC
>CAZFOF010000228.1:0-4046 GCA_964520265.1 uncultured Halobacteriales archaeon
CCCACGACAAATGTGAACATAAAGCAACAGTTGCGCGACTCGTATTTCATTGTTTCGGGACCAGTATATTTCTTGCCTTCGTGTGTATTTTCCCGGCGACACGACCACGTCATCAATTCACTCTGGCTGGTGCGGTTCCAATATCCACCCCAATGATTATGTAGGATAACTACGTCGAATGCATACGTGCTAACCCATGTCAGATAAAGAGAGGTCTATGCAGACGACTCAGTACCGACGACGAACCATCCTCCAGAGCGGCGCTGCTGGCGCGGCGGCACTGACACTGGCTGGCTGTATCGGCGGCGGTGACGGCGGTGACGGCGGTGACGACGGTGACGATGGCAGTGACGGGAGTGATGGCAGTGACGGCAGTGATGGCGGCAGTGGTGCCACGTCTGTCACGGTTCCCGGACTGTACGACGAAAGTGGTGGTACCTCTGACGTTGGCCGACCGACAGCAATCGGCTCGCGTGATGCAATCGCATTCATCAACAACAGTGACGAGTTCGATATCGAGATTAACCATCCGAACAACGACTACGCCTACGAAGTAGAACAGGCCAATCAGTACTACCAGGATTACACCTCCGGGTCGGAGCCACCGATGATAATTGGCTGGGGGACAGCAGATACAGAGGCGCTTTCGAGAACCGTCGCCCAGGACGAAATCGTCTACATCTCGGCGTCGTACTCTGCGAACCTGCTCACCGAGGAGGCACCGTACAACTTCTTCGGCAACCTCGACTACACGAGTCAGGCGCGTGCCCACCTGAAGTGGATTTCCGACAACGACCCCGACTCGAAGATTGCGTTTATCTTCTCGAACACCGCGTTCGGCCAGGCACCCGTCGAGGGTGGCAAGCAGTACGCCGAGGAGTTGGGATTGGAAGTTGGTTCCGACATCAACCTTCCGCTCACGGCCAACTCTGCGACGACGCAGCTTCGGCAGGCGAAAAATGACAACGTCGACTACCTCATCCACCAGAACACCTCTGCGCCGATGCGCGTGCTCCTGCAGGACAAAGCCGACATCTACCCCGATGTGACGGTGTGTGGGCTGACCTACACCGTCGACGAGCGCGTCGTTTCCGAGTCACCAGAGGTCTTCGAAGGTGTGCGCTACGCCAGTGCGTTCCGCACCTTCGAGGAGGCACTCGACACGGATGGTATGGGAGCGGACATCATCGAGACGAGCTTCGAGCGCGAGGGTCGGAGTATGGACAACACGTCTGTCGCCCAGCTCAACTACGTGCGCGGTGTCATCCACGCACTGCTGGCACTGAAAGGCCTCCAGAACGTCAACGACGCCGGCAACGACGTCTCGAGTGGTTCGAACGCCCGAGAGGGAATGTTCGGCATCGAAGACGACGACATGTTCGGGCTCTCAGAACCGTTTACCTACGAGGAGGGCGACCGGCGACCGACGATGACCGGTCGGCTCTACGAGGTGAGCGATGGCAGTCTCAGCTTCGACTCGAAAGCCGAACTGCCACGCCGCGATGATTGGATTGGACTGTAATGACAACCAGTCAGCGCGCGGCCGAATCACAGGCCACTGACGAGGGCGAGACGCCGGTCGTCGAACTCGACAACGCCGAAATCGTCTACGACCGCCACTTCCTGGCGGTACAGGGGGTCTCCATGGAGGTTGCAGAGGGTGACATCGTCGCTTTGCTCGGTCCGAATGGAGCCGGGAAATCGACCATCCTGAAGATGATAAGCGGCATCGGCCGGAGCGAGCGTGGTGAGGTCACCCGCGGAAAGATATTCTTCCGCGGCGAGGACACCACCAACAAGGGTGCCAACGAGATGGTCGATCGTGGCATCACCCACATTCTCGAGGGACGGCGTGTCTTCGAAGACCTCACAGTCGAGGAGAATCTCCGCTGTGGACTCTATCGCGGGGGACGGCGGTTCATGTTTGACGAAGACGATTACGAAATCGCTTTCGAGTACTTCCCGCAACTCCAGGAGATTCTGGATTTGAAGGCTGGCTACGCCAGCGGTGGACAACAGCAGATGCTCGTCATCGCGCGGGCACTCATCCACCGACCCGACCTGCTGTTGCTCGACGAACCCTCGCTGGGACTGGCACCGAAACTGGTGCAGGACATCTTCGAGACGCTTGTCGAAATCAACAGACAGGAAGAAATCACGATGATTGTCGCAGACCAGAACGCAAAACGAACGCTCGAGGTGGCGGATTACGGCTACGTCATGGAGAACGGTCAGGTCGAACTCCACGACCCGGCCGACAAACTCGTCGAGCGCGAGGAAATCAAGGAGTTCTACCTCGGTACGTCGAGTGAGGACTCCCGGTACAACGAAATCCGTCACTACAAGATACGCAAGAGGTGGACGTAATGAGTACCGACGAAACGACTCCAGACGCCAGAGGCATGTCACTTCGGGGTGGCCCCTATGTCGACCCGGAGAAAGCAGCCATCGGCTGCCGGGATGTCACCAAGACGTTCGGCTCTATCACTGCCGTCGACGACGTATCGCTTGGTATCGACCAGGGCGAGTGGATCTCAATCGTCGGGCCAAACGGTGCAGGGAAGACGACGCTTTTGAACATCCTCAACGGGTTCTACACCCCTGACCCCGGTGGCGAGGTCTTCCTCGGCGGGGAGAATGTGGTCGGCAAGCCCGAACACTACCGGGCACGGAATGGACTGGGACGGACGTTCCAGGGACTCGAACTGTTCGAAAACGAGGACGTACTGGAGAACGTGATGACGGTTCGTGCCGTCGCAGAACGGCCGAACATCCTGTCGGCGATGCTGTTCTACGGCGCTGGCCGGCAGGTCGAAGCCGACAATATGCGCCGTGTCGAGGAGATTCTCGACTACCTCGAACTCTGGGAGCATCGGCACTCGAAGGTTTCAGCACTGCCACTCGGCGTCCAGCGACGGGTCGACCTCGCACGCTCGCTTGCGCTCGAACCCGACGTACTGCTGCTGGACGAGGCGATGAGTGGACTCACCTTCGACGAGAAGTACGACATGATTCGCTTCCTGACCGACCTCCACGAGGAAGAAGATCTGACACTGATCATGATCGAACACGACCTCGAAGTCGTCACGTCGGTTTCGGAACGAATGATTGTTATGCAGAAAGGTGGCGTCATCGCACGCGGGCCGCCAGACGAGGTCACCGAAGACCCCGAAGTCGCTCGCGTCTACACGGGGGTGGACTGACGATGGCGACCGACAACGTCGAGGAGATGGACAGCGTCGAGGATATGTCCTCGGGACTCTCCATCGACCGCATCCTGTCCGCACCCGACGAGGAGGACGTTCCAATCGTCTCCGACCGGGCACTGCCGGAAATCCTCATCGACCACTCACAGGAACACCCGAACGATACCGCGCTCCGCTGGAAACGCTACGGTGTCTGGCAGGAGTTCACCTGGGAGGAGTACTACGCACGCGTCGAACACTTCGCGCTCGGACTGGAGGAGTACGGCTTCGGCGACGAGGACGTCCTCTTTACCATCGGGTACAACCGCCCACACCAGCTATGGGCGTGGATTGCAGCACAGTCACTCGGGGGGATGGCAGCACCGAACTACGAGGATATGCTGCCGGAGGACATCAAAAAGCAACTTCAGTTGCTCGAACCCGCCATCGTCTATGCGGAAGACCAGGAGATGGTCGACAAAATCCTCCTGGTCGCCGACGACGTACCGTCACTGGAGACGATTGTCTACCGCGACGAGAAAGGGATGTTCCGCTACGAGAACGGCGAGAAAACCTCTCCGGGCGATCCGGAAATCGTCGCATACGAGGACATCGAACAGCGCGGGAAAGAGCGCCTCGACTCCGGAAACGTCGACAGCGATTATCTCCACGAACAGGTCAAAACGGTCGACCCGGACGCCACCGCGATGCTCGCGCCCACGTCGGGAACGACAGGAATGCCAAAGCGGGTGCGCCTGTCGCATTTCAACTTCATCAACCTCGCGAATGCGGCACTGGATATCGACCCGCTTCCAAAGGAGTCCGATTACTTCTCGTACCTGCCGATGGCGTGGGTCGGCG
>CAZFOF010000229.1:0-4046 GCA_964520265.1 uncultured Halobacteriales archaeon
ACGTCACCCTGGACGGCCACGACACCCGCCGTAAGCGTCATGGCATCGCCTACGGCGTTGACAGCGAAAAACCTCTCGCCTCGTCGTCAGTCGTCCGCGGCAGTCGGCTCACTTCCCTCGACCTGTGTCTCGACGCCCGTCGTCTCGGTTTCGGGGGGTGCGGTGTATATGATGCCACGGCTTGCATTGTAGCGAGTCATTGTCCAACACACTCCGAACACAACAGATAAGTCTCGCCCTTAGATAATATAATGTCTCTTAATATTTGTCTCGTGCATTTCCTTCACTCTCCGGTGACGTGTTCGATGGCCTCGCCGTCGAGGAGACTCTCGACGTACTTCGCGATGACGTCAAATTCCAGGTGAACGGGATCGCCAACTGATTTCTCCGAGAGTGTTGTCAGGCGGTAGGTCTCAGGGATGATGGCGACGGTGAACTCCGCCGTTGAGAGGTCGGCCACTGTCAGTGAGATACCGTCGACGGTGATCGACCCCTTCGGGACGATGTACTGCTCGTGGTCGGCCGGCACCGAGAAGGTGTAAAACCAGTCGTCGCCCTGCTGGTCGATGTCGACGACGTCGGCGGTTCCGTCGACGTGCCCCTGGACGACGTGGCCGTCGAAGCGGCCGTCGGCGGGCATCGCCCGCTCCAGGTTGACGCGTTCGCCGGCTTCGATGTCGCCGAGATAGGTCTTGGCGACTGTCTCGCTGGCGAGAAAGACGCTGAACCATTCGCCGTCGGCGAACTTCTCGACGGTCAGGCAGGCCCCGCTGACGCTTACGGACTGTCCCGTTTCGAGCCCCTCGAAGGTCGTTTCGAGACGCAGGCGTCGCCCACCTGGTTCGTCTTCGACTGCCAGCACCTCGCCGGTCTCCTCGACGATACCTGTGAACATACCACTGCTTCGGGTCGAGTCGGCCAAACCCTTTCGATGAGTGACGAGACTCTTATCAGGGTACCCATCCTACCTGCGGCTATGTCTCGGGGAGTCATCGACCTGCTCGGTCTTGCCGGCAGCGTGGTCTTTGCCATCCCCGTCGGCTTTTTCGGGCTTCTCAGGATGGCCGACGGCGACTTCCTCGCCGGTATTGGCTTTATCGCGTTCGCTGCTGTGATGGTCGTCGGCATGGAGATTTACACGTCACCGGCGGATGTCGCCGGCAACGCGCTGACGCGGGTGGTCGGTGCGGTTGCCAAACAACCCGACGACGAGGAGTGACTACTCGGATGGGTCGTCGCTCGCTCGCCAGCGTCCCTGCTCGGTGGCAGAGAGATACTCCGAGAGCAGCGTGGGGAAATCCCGGCCGTAGAGATAGCGCAGGCCGAAGTCCTCGGCCCAGTTGATGATGCCCTGGTCTTCGGTGACGACGCCGGCGTCGAGTTCCTGTGCGAGAATGAGCAAATCGAAATCCTCCCGTGAGTCGAGGACGCCCTGCCGGAGCGCGTCGCGGTACTCGTCGCGCAACTCGGAGATGACACGGTCGACCTGGCTCATGTGGTCGTGGTCTTCGACGGTCTCGTCGCGTTTCTCCTCGGCTTTTCGGACGGCCTTCTCCGAGACTCGCAACCCGCGGTTGACGCGTTCGGACATCTCGTCGATGAACTCGTAGACCATCTCGGCGGGTATCATCACCTCGTAATGTGCGGGACTTTTGGTGATGACCCAGGTGTTGAGCTTCTGGATAGTCTCGTCGGCGACGTCCCGGTCGCGCAGCATCGTCGTCAGTTCCTCGTAGATTGACGGCGGCATATAACAGGAGATGCCGTGTTTCAGGCGTGCCTCAGCGATGTCGTCCAGCAGGCGCAGACAGGTCTCTTCGACGGGTTCGTCTTCGTTGCGAATCTCGGGGGTCAGAAACAGCGAGGTGTCCAGGACGAACCGCTGTTTGAGCGGCGACTCGGCCATACTGACACTTCACCGGCCGACCTGAAAGATGCTCCGGCCAGCGGTGGCCGCCGCGACTATCCAGTGTGGGTCACAGCGAAAGTTGCATGAAAATCGCCATGTCGTGGAGTCGCTCCGGGAGTCTGGTCTCGGGATAGGGGTCGGTTCGCTCGAACCCCATCGACTCGTAGAGGCGGTGTGCCCGCTCCGACCACGGCGGTGTGGTGAGACCAAGCCGTTCGTACCCTTCCTGGCGAGCTTTCTCGCTGACCGTCTCGATGAGTTGCTGGCCGAGGCCCTCGCCGCGGGCGTCCGGGCTGACCCACAGTCGCTTGAACTCGGCGACGTCGTCGGTTTCGCCGTACAGGAAGACACAGCCCACCGGCTCGCCATCCCGGCGGGCCAGCCACGCCCAGGCGGCCGACTCCGTCTGGAGCGACTGGAGGTCACCTTCCAGTTCGGCCTCGGGGTCGTATCCGTCGGCGTGGTCGTCCATCCACGCGTGGTAGCCGGCCAGAAGCGTCCGGAGTTCCACTCTCCGTTCCGGCGTGTCTACGGGGACGCACATGGGTGTGGTATCTGACGGTGGCTGTTAAACGTTCACATCGAACACTCGACGGGGAACTGGGCTGTGGATTCAAGTGTGATTCACTCCGAGTGTCAGTATGGACTGCGACCTCGGAACCGTCTTCGACGCCGACCACGACGACCTCCGGGAACACTTCAACCGCGACACCTACCGTGGCCGCGCCTACCACTATCTCCCCGACGCTCGCCACGGCGTCGAGCGCGGGACGGTCGTCGTCGGCGATGCCGTCGTCCGCGGGTTTCCCTCTATCCCGCGCACGCTCGTTCTCGACCCCGGCATCGCCGACTTTTTTGACGGGCCGGTCGCTATCGAGGAGAAACTCAACGGGTACAACGTCCGCATCGCTCGCGCTGACGGCGACGTGTACGCCTTCACCCGGAGTGGCTACATCTGTCCGTTCACGACAGACCTCGCCCGCGAGTTGCCCGTCGACGACTTCTTCGACGACTATCCCGAGTGGGTCGTCTGTGGTGAACTCATTGGCCCGGAGAACCCCTACACGACCCACGACTACGCCGAGGTCGACACTGCCGCACTTCGTGTCTTCGACATCCGTCACCGCGAATCCGGCGACACCCGCGCTGTCGCCGACCGCCGGGAACTCTGTGAGCGATACGACCTGCCAGCCGTTCCCGAGTTCGGCGTCTACGACCCCGAGGATGCCGTCGCGGCCGTCCGCGAGACTATCGCCGAACTGGACGAGCACGGCCGGGAGGGGGTCGTCATGAAATCCGCAGATGGCCGACGCTCGCTGAAATACACCACGAGCAGTATCCACCGTGCCGACCTCGCCCACGCCTTCGACAAACCCTACGAGTACGGCCGGGATTTCCTGTTTGCGCGTATCATCCGCGAGGCGTTTCAGGCCGTCGAGTTCGAGGACAGCGAGGCGGATGCACGCGAGCGTGCACGCGCACTGGGTGAAGCAATTCTCCTGCCGGCTATCGAGACCATCCGCGACGTGGCCGACGGCGACCAGCCCGGAGACGAGCACACGATTCGTGGCGACCCGGCGACAGTCGAATCACAACTCAATCGGTTCCGCCAGTACGGACTTCACCTGGAGATTCGCGAGGATTACTACGAGGATGGCCAGCGTATCGTCCGCTTTCAGAAGGTGGCCGATGCTAGTCGGGACAAAATCGAGCATTACCTGTCCGGTGGCCGAATCGACGAATAAATCAGTCTGCCTGCGGGGCCGGCGGCTGTTCGGCCTCTGCAAGCAGTTGGTCGATGTCGACGTCGGAGGGTTCGTTGTTGAGCAACACTTCGACCGGCAGTGTCGGTGCGCCGTCGACGAGATTCTCCATCAGGACGAGTCGTTCCCGTGCGCGGGACATTCCGACGTAGAAGACACGGCGTTCGTTGTCGGTCAGCGTCGGCACGGGTGAGGTGTGTTTGGTGAACTCCTCGTCGCCGGGAACCTCCGTGTCCTGTTGGTCGACAGTCGCGGCCATCTGTTCGACGACCTTCTCGGTGAGGTCGGTCGCCACGAAGACGTGGTCGGCTTCACGACCCTTCGCGGAGTGGATGGTTCCGACGCGGACGCGGTCGCGGGCGACACCAGTATAA
>CAZFOF010000230.1:0-4026 GCA_964520265.1 uncultured Halobacteriales archaeon
AACTCCCCTGGCGCTTCGAGTGGCCCGCACAGTGGGAGATGCTCGGCGTCGACTTCGAGCCCTTCGGTAAAGACCACGCCGAGGGTTCCTGGCCAAGCGGACAGGACATCGCACGGAACGTCTTCGACAACGAACCACCAGTCCCGATGGTCTACGAGTGGTTCACGCTCGATGGCGATGCACTGTCCTCGTCGGCAGGCAACATCGTCACTGTCGACGAAGTGCTGGAACTGCTCGAACCCGAGGTGTTCCGGTATTTCTTCGCGAAAGAGCCGCTGAAACAGCGGGATTTCAGCATCGCGAACCTCGACCAGTTGGTCGACGAGTTCGACCGTCTCGAGCAGACGTACTTCGGGGACGTCGACGCCAGCGAGGACGAACAGGAACGTGCCGAGCGTGTCTATCCGATGCTTGTCGACGAACCCAGAGAAGACCGCATCCGCATCCCTTACACCTTCGCGGCAGTGTTGGGCATGACCGACGACCCCGACCTGCGCGAGGAGATTGCACGACGAGAGGGACATATCTCCGAAGATGCTCCAGAGTGGGCAGTCGAGGAGGCACTCGCTCGCGTCGAGCGTGCACGCGAGTGGGCACGGCGCACGGGCAACGAGTTCGACTACGAACTCAAACGGGGGTCGATGCCCGACGTGGACTTCGACGAGGAGATGGCCGCCGCACTGGACGAACTCGCCGACTTCGTCGAATCCGAACACGACGGCGAGGCAATCCAGGGCGAAATCTACGAAACAGCAAAGCGCCACGACATCCCAATCGGGGAGTTTTTCGGCGCTGGCTACCGGCTGTTTTTCGACGACGACGAGGGGCCGAAACTCGGCCCGTTCCTCGGAAAACTCGACCACGACTTCGTCGTGGCTCGACTCCGGCGACAGCGGTAACTCCCTGACGGGAACCAAACGCTCTTTGCCTGGAATCTCTACGCTTTGATAATGGCAAGCACGCTGACGTGGGTGCTCGCCGGCCTCGCTGTCTACACTGTTGGCGCGATGGCGCTGCGAGCACGGGGTGTCCTCCCCGAGTCGATTCGTGTCTCCGGCCCGATTATCACGTGGCACACGAAGCGCGGACGGGAGTTCCTGAACCGTCTGGCCCGTCACCGACGCTTCTGGCGTGCCTGGGGCAACGTCGGCGTCGGTATCGCGCTGGTCGTGATGGTCGGCTTCGGCATCGTCGTGTTCCTCTCCGCACTAGCCATCGGTCTCAGCCCCGAGCAGGCCGCCGACTCCCCGATTCGAAACCCACAGAACGCCCTGGTTATCCCCGGTGTCAACGACTTCCTCCCCCTCTCGGTCGCTCCCGAAATCGTCGCCGGCCTCCTCATCGGGATGGTCGTCCACGAGGGCGGACACGGACTGCTCTGTCGCGTCGAGGACATCGACATCGAGTCGATGGGAATCGCGATGTTCGCGTTCATTCCCGTCGGCGCTTTTGTCGAACCCGACGAAGACGACCGGATGAAAGCGAACAGAGGCGCACAGACACGGATGTTCGCCGCCGGCGTCACCAACAACTTCGCGGTGACAGCAATTACGTTCGCACTACTGTTTGGCCCAATCGTCGGCTCTATCGCCGTTGCGCCCGGTGTCGCCGTCGGTGATTCCTTTACCGGGTCGGGTGCTGCTGCGGCAGGACTCGGACACGGCGACCGTATCGTCGGTGTCAACGGAACGTCTGTCGACAACGCGAGCGAACTCGGTGCGGAACTCGACCGTCTCGACGGTGACACCGTCGGCGTGACACTCGCTGGCGGCGACACCGTCTCCGTCCAGCGCCGCGTTACCGTCAACAGAGTCGTGCGAGGGGTGTTGCCCGACGTCTCCACCGCAGGCGAGGCGCTGCCTCAGATTAAATCGGTCAACGGGACGGCTGTCGCCACCGAGCAACAGTTCGCTGCTGCCGTCTCCCAGCGTTCGGTCGTCGAACTCGCTGTCGACAACGAGACGGTGGCACTCCCAATCGGTGCCTTCGTCGCCAGCGTCGACGAAAACGGCTCGCTGGCGGGGGCTGGCGCACCTACGGACACCGAACTGGTCGTGACCAACATCGACGGGACGCGGACGGCCAACGCGAGCGCACTCGCCAGCGTGCTCGACGACTACCAGCCCGGCGACACCATCGCCGTCGAGGCCTACGTCGACGGTGAACGAACCAGCTACAACGCGACACTCGGCGAAGCCGACGACGGCAGTGCACTCCTTGGCGTGCAGTTACGCGCCGGCTACACCGGAATCGTCGTCGGTGACTTCGGCATCGACGCCTACCCGGCAGAGCGGTTTCTGGCGTTGCTCGGGGGCGGCCCGGATACGGGTCTTGGCTTCCTAGAGAGTATTTTCACGAGCATCTCCGCGGTACTGTTCATGCCGTTTCTGGCAGTGTTCGACCCGAACATCGCGTACAACTTCGCCGGATTCACCTCCGAGGTGGCCAACTTCTACACGCTGGGTGGGCCACTCGCCGTCTTCGGCGGTGCGACGTATCTCTTTGCCAACCTCCTCTTCTGGACTGGCTGGATTAACGTCAATCTCGCAGTGTTCAACTGTGTGCCGGCGTTCCCCCTCGACGGCGGTCACATCCTCCGGACGACCATCGAGGCAATCGTCTCGCGACTCCCAGTGCCGAACCGGCATCGACTCGCCAGCACCGTCACCACCGCGATTACGCTGACGATGATTGTCGCATTGCTCGTGATGCTGTTCGGTCCGGCACTCATTTCTGGCATCTGAGAAGACAAAATTCCTTACCGCGTCGCTCGTAACACCCACTATGCCAGACCGACGAGACCCACCGCCGACAGACGAGGGCTGGTACGCCCTCCACGACTTCCGTCGCATCGACTGGGACACCTGGCGCGATACCCCCGAACGCGAGCGCGAGCGCGCACTCGAAGAGGGTATCGGGCACTTCCAGACACACCTTGCCGTCGAGGACGCCGACAGCGGCGACTCGGCGCTGTATTCGATTCTCGGACACAAGGCCGACTTCCTCGTCGTCCACCTGCGTCCGTCGACGGCAGATATCGGCGCAGTCGAGCGTCGCTTCGAGCAGACCGACTTCGCTCGCTTTACCGAGCGGACGACCTCTTTCGTCTCGGTGACAGAGGCATCGGGCTACTCCGAGCGCGCACGCGACTACTTTACCGACGACCTCGACGAGGACTCGGGGCTGTACAACTACATCCAGAAGCGACTCAAGCCGACAATTCCCGACGCGACACACGTCTGCTTCTACCCGATGGACAAGCGCCGCCAGCCCGAGCAGAACTGGTACGACCTCCACTTCGACGAGCGCGCTAAACACATGGACGCCCACGGCGACATCGGCCGTGACTACGGTGGCAAGGTCGTCCAGATGATTACCGGTGCAATCGCCATCGACGACTGGGAGTGGGGTGTCACGCTGTGGGGCGACGACCTCACCGACATGAAAGACCTGCTCTACGAGATGCGCTTTGACCCCTCGACCTCCCAGTACGCCGACTTCGGCTCGTTCTACGTCGGCCGGCGCTTCCCGCCCGAAGACCTGGAGGCGTTGCTCGCCGGTGAGCCAGTGCCAACCGACAGCGAACACGAGGGCATCGACGATACCGCCGTCCACCCGGAGACAGCCGACGGTCATCCCGACGAAGCAGCCGCCGCGGGCAATGCCCACAGCGACGGCGGTGACGACGCTGGTCACGACCACGCAAACGAGGACGCAGGCCACGCCGGCGACGCCGACTCCCACAGCAGCGCCCATCCAGGGAGTGCCGCAGAAGGTGACCACCCCCACGACAGCGTCGAAACGACGGAGGCCGAGGACATCGAGAGTCTTCTCGCGACCCTTGGCATCCACAAGAACGAACAGTACGATGCCGGCGACTTCGGTCTGGTACTGTACTCGACGGCCGACGCCGACGAACTGGCCGGAGAGGTCGACGGAATGCGGGGCAACTTCGAGCACTACGACTCCCACGTCCGGACGGTCGTCCGCGAGCAGCGCGGCCGCTCGACGATAGTCAGTATCTGG
>CAZFOF010000231.1:0-3986 GCA_964520265.1 uncultured Halobacteriales archaeon
TTTACCGCGACCCTTGTCGCTGTGGACGCTGGGACGGGTGTGTTCCGTGCCCTTGCCTTTGGAGCCGAGGCCACGGTTTTGCTGACCGGCGCTGGTCAGGCCGCGCAGTGCGCGATTCTTGTGGGTGTCCTCACAGATCCAGTTGAGGTCGTCGTCGTTTTCGATGGCGGGGTGTTCGGGGTCGACGAGAATGACTTCGTGCCACTTCTGTCGACCGTCTTCCCCGACCCAGTAGCTGTTGAGCACGCGGAGGTTCGGGTGCTTGCGTGAACAGCGTTCTTCGGCGACGCGCTGGATGTCTTTGCGGCGGGTGATGCGGGTGACACCCTGGCGCTTCGAGCGGCGACCGGCGGTGTGTCGCTGCTTGCGTGCGCTGCCTTTGCGAACCGAGACGCGGGCGACGATGATGCCCTGTTTGGCTTTGTAGCCAAGCGAACGCGCGCGGTCGAGACGCGTCGGGTGCTCGATACGTTCGATAGCGCCCTCGTTGCGCCAGTCCTGTTGTCGTTGCCACTGCAGTTCCGCGAGCTTGCCGTCGTCCGGGTCTTTCCACGCTTCCCGGATGTGCGAATAGAAGCTTTCGGTCATAGTTGTCTGGCGGGCGTTGTGTGGTTCAATTCCCGACAGGGAATCACATCCCGACCTGTTTGAGACAGGTGCCCGCTGGTGCCCGTCGTCCAGCGAGTTGTCGGCTCTTTCCTGCAAACGAGTAAAAACGCTTCGAACCCGAGCCGACCCAGGCCCAGTGAGAACACGGCACACCATCGGAAACATCTTCATGCGAGTACGACCTACAGCCGACAGTTGCTGGAGAGATGGTGATGCAAACGAAGGTACCAGAGGGAGAGACGCCCGCCCGCTGTGAGTATTGCAATCAGCCGTTCCCGACGAGCGAGCAGGTGGCGCTCCACAGGGGACTCGCACACGACGGCCTCGACGACCGCGAACGAGCGTCGTTCGAAGCCCGGTACAGCGACGAGACCGACGCTCTGCGGCGGTTCCGTCTGAAGGCACTGGGCGTTCTCATCTTGCTGTATTTCGGATTCCTGATGTTGTATGTCGTCTTCGCCTGAGAGAGACCGGCCCTCACCGCCTCGGTGGGGGCAGTTGGTCGGGGTCGCACTGGCGCTGGCGGTGCTCGCGGTGTGTCTGGACAGCGTCGCAGCGAGCAACGGGCTGACGCTCTCGAAAGAGTCCCGCGAGGCCGTGGCAGTCCCGCAGTGGCTGTATCTCGCGACCGGCGGTGCCGTCATCGGTGCCTCGGCACTGCTCGCGAGTTTCGTTACCGACCGCCAACTCATCGAGGCCATCCACGACTGGCGACGCACGGCGAGTGTCGGCACACAGCTTCACAGACCGATAGTGGGACTCGGTCGACTCCTCGGGGTTGTCATGCTGGGACTGGTCGTCTACACGGGATACACCGGGCCAGCGCTTCCGACGGCGAGTTTCGCCGTGCTCGTGACCTTCGCCGTCCTGCGTGCCGGACTTCCGATGACGGCCTACCTGGTTGGGAACCCCTGGCGGGTACTCAACCCCTGGCGGACGCTCGCGTCGGTGTTGCCGACCGGCTATCGCGACTATCCAGCCTCGTGGGCGCGCTGGCCAGCGGTAGTCGGTGCGCTCGCGCTCGTCTGGCTCGAAGTCGTGTTGCCGGTGAGCACCACCCCGTCCGTGCTCGCGACAGTTGCCGTGGGCTATTCCGTGTACACGCTCAGTGGTGCCGTTGTCTTCGGGCCAGCAGACTGGTTCGACAACGCCGACCCGCTGGCCGTGCTGTTCGGACTGTTCGGTGCCGTTGGGCCGCTTCGTCGGTCGGGCAAGACACTCGAACTGCGACTCCCGGGAGCGGTGCTGGCCGAAGCAGATGTGATGACAGACCGCTCGGACGTTGCCTTCGCTGTCGTGCTCGTCTGGGAGTTGACCTTCAGTGGGTTCATCACGACGACGACGGGTGCCGCAGTAATCGAGACACTCGTCGGGAGTCTGCCCGCCAGCGTGAGCACACAGGCGCTGGCACTGACGGTCTACACGGCATTATTCCTTTGTGGGTATCTTGTCTTTCTCGGCTCGTACTGGTACGCAAGCGTCGTCTCACGGCGGCGGACGGAAACGTACGTCACTGCTCGCGCACTCGGATTGCGACTTGCTGCGCCGTTGCTCGCTATCGCGGCAGGCTATCACTTCGCGCACTACGTCGGCCTGTTCACCTCGCTGAGTCCAGCACTGCTCGGGGCAGTGACCTCGCCGCTGTCGCCGCCGGCGAACCCGCTCGTCCTCGCCACGCCAGCGTGGTTCGAGATGGTCGCCATCGGGGCCGTGCTGGCGGGCCATCTCCTCGCGGTGTGGGTCGCACACGCAATCGCCTACGACACCTTCGCCAGCCGTCTGGTCGCAATCCGGAGCCAGTACCCGTTCGTCGCCGTGATGATTGGCTACACCGTCCTCAGCCTGTGGATACTGTCGCTGCCGGGCGCGACGCCACCGTATCTCGCCTGAGAGAGTCAGACCGTATACGACACCGGCGAGAAATCGAGAAAAGACGTCTCGTAGCCGTCGTGTCGGGCGAGTTGCGGGGGTGCATCGAAGAACAGGTGAATCATATCCTCGGATACAATGTCGTCGACAGGCGCATCGTAGTAGACGCCGAGAGTCGGGTCGACCGAGGGGCGGAGGCTCCCGTCGAACAGCGTCTCCGAGTCGCGTTCGATGCGGGCCGACAGCGACATCCGGGGGAGTACAATCCTGTTGTAGGGTGTCCGCGGTGAGACGAGCAAGTGTGGCTGTCCGCTGTCGCTGAATCGCGTGTCACCGCCGACGACGACCGCCGGAAACTCGGCGTCACCCGACGTACGTGTGCCCACCAGCCGACCGGGGAGTTCGTCGGTCGGTGGTGCCCGTGAGTCGGGGACGGCCGACATCTCCATCAGCGACAGGCTCCCTGTCGTGCCCGCTCGGTCACCGACGCGGCGATACGTCAGGTCGTAGGTGTCACTCGCCACAAACTCGAAGGTGAGCGTCGCCGTCTGTGCGGTGGTGAACCGCTCCGCGAGTGGCGGGGTAGTGTGGCGCTGGAGTGGGCCGACGCGAAACGTCGCCTCGTAGGTGCCGTCGCCGGGGAGTGCGACGTTGTCGCCGTAGTGAAAGCCCATCGTCTGTGAGAGCATGGGCCACATCGTCGTCTCGGCCACCTGCTGTCCCTCCTCGCGGACGGTCAGCGAGACATCGAGAGGGAGAATCGTGTCGGTCTCCGTATCCCAGACACTCGCCATGAGATGCAGCGAGTCCTCGGAGCGGACGACGACCTTCGAGCGGTTCGTCGCCGTGAGATTCCAGAAGCGATGGGGGAACGAATGCATCAGGGCAAATTCGAGGTCGCTGGACTGTATCGTCCCGTAGACGTCCATCCCTTCGGCGACTGCGGGAACGTAGACAGCCTCGGGACGGTTCTCGGGCAACGGCGGGTCGCGCCATGCCGACTCTGTCTGGAAGCCAAGCGACTCCAGACAGCCCGACAGCGCCGTCGCGGCGACGCCGGCGCTGCCGAGAAAGTCACGTCGGTTCATAGAGAGAGTAATCGGCGGAGTGCAGGTAGACGTTGTGATTCGCTGTACACCAACTGGAAGTTGAGACTACAGTGGGTTTAGCGGGGCTGTGATGCGTGGTTTCGGCCGATATAGTGAACGGAAACTGACTCAGATTGCTCTCCAAACGGCAAATCTTGTTGAACCACCAACCATACACACGAATTTCGATGACTTCCAGAAGCGTCGCCACTCAGACGCCGGGCTATCACGGGATGAGTCCCGTTACTATCCGATTCCAGTTTCCTTCTTCAACAGCGTCAGCGTGTTATCGGCCGTCACAATTGGCGAGTGCTCGTACTTATCGGTCAATTCAACCTGTACCAGCAGGTCTACCGCTTGCCAAATCGAGTGAAGTACCTCGGGGACAAGCCCCGAGGCTTCACCGTTTAGGGCCGCACT
>CAZFOF010000232.1:0-3971 GCA_964520265.1 uncultured Halobacteriales archaeon
CGTCCTTGTCGTCCCAGAGTTCGTACAGCGTCGTGAGAATCGAGGAGACGTCGCGGGCGATATCCTGGTCGACGCCAGCGTCATAGACGGCCTTTCGCGCCTGGTAGGGGTGCATCCCGAAGGCAGGGTCGATGTGTTCGCGAGCGATTGCGTCGGGGTCTTCTTCGGCGACTTCCTCGATGTTGACGCCACCTTTCGTCGAGACCATCGCAACGGGTTTGCCTTCGCCGCGATCCATCGTGACACCGACGTAGAGTTCGTTGACGAAGTCGACGGCTTCCTCAACGAGAACGGTGTCGACGTGGTAGCCTTTGAGGTCCATCCCGATGATGTCCTCGGCCGCATCGAGTGCCTCGTCTTTACTCTCGACGAGTTTGATACCGCCAGCCTTGCCACGTCCGCCGACGTGTACCTGCGCTTTGATTGCACATGGATAACCGATGTCCTCAGCCGCATCGACCGTCTCGTCGACGGTCGTTGCAAGAGCCGACGCGGGTGTCGGAATTCCAGCGTCCGCAAAGACCTGCTTGGCCTGATATTCGTGGAGTCTCATACGTAAAAACCCGCGACAGGCAAGCGCATAAAACCCGCTCATTCGTGCCGCGGGAACAGGTAACAGAGTGAGAAGTTCCAGGCCCAGACATAGCCTGCCGTACTGCCCTCAGGGCGTCGTCGGGTCGTGTTGTGGCCGGTCGGCACTGCGTGCGCGCAGACGAACGAGTCCGACCCCGACCACGAGGACAGCCTGGTGGAGTACAACGCCAGCAAAAAATGCGACGACCGTTGCTGCGGCGACGATACCAGGTGCAACTCCACCCGCGAGAAGCAAGACGAGCGCGACTGTGACTGTCGTGACACCCGCGTCTTTGAGCGCGCTGCTCATCTCCTCGGAGACGAGTTGCCGGAGGGGTTTCTCCGTCGCATCCCCGTCGATGAGCGAGTCGAAACACATGCGCCTGTGTTAGAGATACACACATTTAAGCACTACAGGGGGCGAGGGATTTTTCGCCGTGCCGGGCAGAACCACGCACAATGACCGACCGGAGCGACGCGGGACGTTCGTGGACGACCGAGGACGCAGAGGCCGTCGCAGCAGAACTGGCAGCCGCCGACCACGCCGTCGCATTGACCGGCGCTGGCGTCAGCACCGCCTCGGGTATTCCCGATTTTCGGGGCGACGGTGGTATCTGGGAGCAGTTCGACCCGTCGGAGTTTCACTACAGCCGGTTCAAAGCAGACCCGGCGTCGTTCTGGGACAAGCGCGTCGAGATGCACGAAGCGGCCTTCGGCGGCGAGACACCACCCAACGACGCCCACCACGCGCTCGCAGGGCTGGAACAGTCGGGAGTGCTCGAGACTGTCATCACACAGAACACCGACGGACTCCACGGCGCGGCCGGCACCGACTCCGTCGTCGAACTCCACGGGAGCGGGAAGCGTGTCGTCTGTGAGTCCTGTGGCAATCGGCGGGATGCGACCCCGGTTCACGAGCGGGTTCGGGACGGCGAGTCGATACCGCGATGTGCGTCGTGTGAGGGCGTGTTGAAACCGGACGTGGTGCTGTTTGGCGAAGAACTCCCAGAGGGCTCACTTCAGGTCGCACAGATGCACGCCCGTGACGCCGATGTCTTTCTCGCCGTCGGCTCGTCGCTGCAGGTACAGCCGGCGGCATCGCTGCCTCGGGTCGGCGCGCGTGATGGGACGCTCGTGATAGTGAACCTCGAATCGACGCCTGTCTCGGACATCTCCGACTACGATATCCGGGCGGACGTCACAGAATTCTTGCCGGCGGTACGCGACGCGCTCTAGAGTTCGACGCCGCCAGGGATGAGACTCTGTTTGCGGAGCAGTTCTCCCGCGGTGTCGTAAACGAGCAATGTCTTGAGGTACATCGTGAGGGGGTCGTCGTTGGGTCGTTCGATACGCAGACAGTACTGTCCCGCCCCATCGCGTGCGGTGTCGACGATAGCGAGGATGTCCTCCGCGTCGGCCGTCGATTCGAAGATGTACTCGCCGGTAAGTCGCTGGGAGAGGCTAAACACGCCGGTGGCGTCGTCGTCCGAAAGCGGGCTCTGGAGACGGAACGCCGCATCCATGGCCTCACCGCTTGGCATGGCGCCGCTCTCGTCTGTCAGGCGCGCAGTCAGATTGCCGCCCGGCCCAGAGTACTGGAGGACGAGCGTCGGTACACCGCCGGACGCTGGGTCGGTGTCGGTGGCGGTCAGAGTGAAGTGGTCACGCCTCATCGCGTACGCAGGTGTATGGTTTGAGATGGCATGAACGTAACGCCGACTACAACCCGCAAACGAGCCTCGTACTCGGGCGAGGACGACAATACGGTCGCCGCTGCCCGTCGAGTCGACAGCTTTTATCCTCCCGACAGTGCCTGAGTAGATATGTGGGTCAAATCGGAGTACGCCGGCGAACTCGCCGTCCTCTCTGCCTGGGTCTCGATGCTCGTCCCCTGGAATCTCGTCTATCACACCGGGGCAGCCTTCGAGAGTACCGTCGTCTTCCTCCGGTTTGCTCTCTTCGAGGTGCAGTTTCGCTTCGCCTCCGAGATTCGTATCAACAACACCGAGGGCCAACAGTCGACACTTGATGTACCGAAGGCACTGGCAGAGACCTATCCCGGGACGAACGTCTTCGGCGACGTGTATCTCGCCACCCCGCTGGAACCGGCGCTGTTCTACGAACTCCCGCGACTCCAGCAGGCCGGAGTTGCCGGGCTCATCGCCGCCGGTGCATTCCTCGGTGCTCTCGTCTTGAGTGTTGCACTCTACCTGCGCGAGGAGAAGGTTAGCACTGTCCTCGACGGCAGGGAAGTACACCTGATGGGTGGACTCCTCGTCGCCGGGAGTCTGGGAACGGCCGTAGCAACCGTCCTCTACGCGCTCCAGCGAACTGTCGCCGGGACACCGATTCCCATCGGCGTTTTCGTCATCGGAGCGCTGGGTGTCGTCTTGCTCCGAACCGAGCGGGTGTGACCAGGTGCGAATTTAAGTACCTGGGTGTGTAATCCCAGCCAAACCGTTCGTCTGCAGGCCCTCAATTTATCATGTCTGAGAACGATTCCGAAGCTGAGAACGCGACGACACAGGACGACACAGAGACGGACGCAACCGAGCCAGGAGCGTTCGACGGCGCCCGCGAGTGGCTCTCTCGGACAGCACGGCTGTTGACCGGCTCTGTCGTCACTGTGACCGATTACGACCCCCGACGGCACGGCCGACTGGTCTCGTTTGACGGACTCGACGGCTACGAAGAAATCGACCGGTACTGGGTCGACGCCCCCTTTGCGTTCGTCTCTATCAACTACGACGCCGAATCCGAGAAACACCTCTACTACGTGGTCGAACCGGAACTGACCGAGCTGGAAAACGACCTGCTCGACCGGCTGTTCGACGACGTTCGCGACCCGCTTTTGTACCGCGATGACGTTTCTGACGACCCCGAGAATGCGCTCAAAGAGGAGCTACGCGAACGCCTCGAAGAGTACGGCGTGACAATCGAAGAGGAGACGTTCTACCGGCTGTTTTACTACCTTCATCGGTCGTTCCAGGGGTACGGTAAACTCGACCCGCTGATGTACGACCCCCACATCGAGGACATCTCCTGTGACGGGCCAGAACTGCCCGTGTTCGTCTACCACGAGGACTACACCGACATCGAGAGCAACGTCGTCTACGGAGCCGATGAACTGAACAACTTCGTCATCCAGCTCGCCCAGCGGTCGGGTCGACACGTCTCCGTCTCTGACCCCGTCGTCTCGACGACGCTGCCGGACGGCTCGCGTATCGAACTCGCTCTCGGCGAAGAAGTGACGCCGAAAGGCTCGGCTTTCACCATCCGGAAGTACGCAGAGGAGCCGTTTACACCAATCGACCTGCTGAACTACGGAACGTTCAGCCTCCGGATGCTCGCCTTCCTCTGGCTTGCAATCGAGTCCAATCGCTCGCTCATCTTCGCCG
>CAZFOF010000233.1:0-1203 GCA_964520265.1 uncultured Halobacteriales archaeon
TAGACGTGCGCTTGAATCGCGGGACGCTGAACGTGAGTGGAGAGTACGACCTTCCTGCCTCATCTGAGGCGTAGAACGGGAGTCCACGCGAAAGCCCTTCCCTCAACGAGCGAGCGGGGCTATTGCCCCCGAGCGAAGTAGGGGAGGGTAGTTCATTTGGTCGTGCTGTCGTGTTGCCCCCAGAATCCCGAGTGTTTCGTGATTTTGAGGTCGCTCGTCACCGTTACCTGACAGGCGAGTCGCCGGCCGCTTTCGATGTCGTGGGGTGGAAAGTTCAGCCGCCGCCGCTCGCGACTGTTTGGCTCGGCAACCTCTCCCTCGATTTCGACTGCACAGGTGCCACAGGTTCCAAAGCCGTGACAGGAGAGTGCCGTCGGGCCGTTGTGTGGTGATTCTCCGGCATCGAGCAACACGTCCCGGAGCGTCTCGCCCTCTTCACAGTCGATGCGTTCGCCTCGGAACTCGACCGTTGGCATGCGTTGACATACGTGCCAGACGAACTTGTGTCTCCGGTCTGTCCTCTCTCAGCGGTTCCCGATGACCACGACGTCGACCGTCACCTCATCTCACCGGTCGTCGTCTCGGAGTTCCATGCGTGCGACGAGGTCTGGCGGTACCTCGCCCTTTCGAATCCCATCCAGCAGGAGGAACGCGTCCGTTGGCGAGAGGAAGTGTCGCGTCACCGCCCGGCCCAGTGGTGTCGGTTCGAGGCCGTCGATGAACTCGTACTCCAGCAGTTTCCCGAGTGCGTGTGTCGTTTGGCACCGGAGCCGGCGACGGTGATGTTCGCCAGCGTCTCCGCGACGGCGCTTTCCTCGTCGTAGCGAGTCGTCACCGACTCCATCTCACCTTTGAGGAGTTTGAACGCGACTTCGTCTTCGGTCATCTCCTGTGAGTTGTGGTAGACGCCGTCGGGTTCGACGAGCAGGTAGACGGTGCCTTTGTCGTGGTAATCCGGTCGGCCAGCGCGCCCGAGCATCTGGTGGAACTCCTGGACGGTCAGCCACTCGATACCCATCGCAAGCGAGTCGAAGATGACCTGCGAGGCGGGGAAATCCACCCCAGCGGCGAGTGCGGCCGTCGTCACCACGGCAGCCAGATCCTGATCTGCGAACTGGGTTTCGACGCGTTTGCGCCGCTTGTGGTCGAGACCAGCGTGGTAGGGTGCAGAGGAGTACTCCAGTTTGCGTGAAATCTCGTGAC
>CAZFOF010000233.1:1213-3971 GCA_964520265.1 uncultured Halobacteriales archaeon
GATTGGGACGGGACGTTCCTCGAATTCGATGAGCGTCGCTTCGAGTGCCGCCGCCAGTCGCTCGGGGTTGCCGACGGTCGCAGAGAGATACACCCACTGCGTATCGCCCGAACTGAGTTGCTGGCAGTAGTGTTTCAGGCGGGCGATGAGACCGTCGAGTCGGTGACCACGCTCGTCTTCGCCCAGTGTGTGCACCTCGTCGATAACGACAGTTCCAATATCGCCCAGGTCACGGCCGACACGGAGCGCGTGGTCGATACCTTCGTAGGTACCGACGATAATGTCGGCTCCGGGGTCGAAGCGGTTGCCGTCGTCGTTGATACGACTCGCACCCACCCGGAGCGTTACGTCGACGATGTCGCCGTAGCGTTCCTGAAACTGCTCGTATTTCTGGTTTGCCAGCGCGACCAGCGGAACGAGAAAGAGCAACTTCCCCTTGTTGTTGAGCGCCCGGTCGAGGCCCGCCATCTCGCCGACCAGCGTCTTCCCTGTCGCGGTGGCACTGACGACCAGTTGGTCTTGGCCCTCGGTTGCGCCGTTGGCGACTGCCAGACTCTGGACGGGCAACAGCGTCTCGAAGCGATTCTCTAACTTCTGCTGGATGCCGGGATGGAGGTTCAGTTCCTTCGTGGGTACTGGGTCGACATCCTCGACGGTCGCGCTAATCTCGTCGAATTTGGTCAGGTCGGGGTCGAGGTCGTCTTTCAGGAGATTCTCGATGCGGTCTAGGTTCTGCACTTCCAGCAGGAGGTCTTCCAGTCGGGCGCGAGCGTCGCCGGTAATCTGTCCGCGGAAGGCGAGTTCACGGTCGAGTTCCTCCCGTGCGCAGTCCGGACAGATTTCTTCGTCGTCGGCTTTGATTGCTGTCTCGGAGGTGATCGGTGAGTAACGGCCGTCGCCGGCACAGAACCGGCAGGTTCGGACGACTTTCGCGTCGAGCTGGTAGGCATCGAGCATCGCACGGATGCGCTCGCGTGCGCCCCGGGAGGTCTGTTCGGAGATGCGGATGCGCTCGGCGCGGCGGGCGAGTTCGACGAACTCGTCGGGACTGCGGAGTTGTTCGCTCGTTCCCTCGGTGACTCGGAGACGCGCCGGACGAGGGCCGGCGCTGGTCTCTTTGAGTTCGAGTCGTCCGTGGAACACTCGCTCGCCTTCGCGCTGGACGACAACGCGGTAGTCGTCGCCCTCCTCGTGGAGAAAGAGCGTATCTACGCGGCCGACCTGCTGTGACACGACCAGTTGTATGTGGTCGCGGTATTTTACCGGTTCGAAAACTGTTCGGTCAGCCGAATCTCGTCGTCGCCCGTCGGGACAGCACAGATGAACGCACCTTCTTCGTCGCCGTCGTTGCGGTACCAGTGGACGGTTCCAGCGGGGATGTGGAGGCTATCGCCGGCGCTGACGGTCACTTCCTCGCTGGTGCCGTCTCCATCGGCGATGCCGACGACGTACTCACCGGACAGCACGTACTGGTCGTGTTCGATTTCGTTGGTGTGTTTCGGTACTTCGCCACCGGGTGCCAGGGTGAATCGTCGGAGTGCGACGTCCGCTGCCCCGTGGTCGCTGTTGACGAGAACGCCTTTCTCCAGTCCTGTGGCAGCGTCGACAGCGGTGTAGTCGATGTCCTCACTCCGGCGGATCACTCCATTTCCGACCGTCTCGCTCATACGTGATGTTGGGCGGCCGAATGTGAAACCGTATCGGTCACACCTCCCCACTCCTTCTGACGACCAGTCGGCGTCATACAATCCTAAACTCGTTTTCTACAGTTTGTTTCAGCACTTCTTTCAGAGAATATGACACGAGTCTATATATGCGTGTGCCGTGTTGTCACATATGCAATGAGGCCGATACCGCACAACCAGACCGAGGGAGAGGACGCGGACGAGCGAGTCCGCCTGACAACGCGGCAATCCTCCGAGGACGAACCGGAGGACGACGAAGCCTGGATTGCCGTCCAGGAGTTCTAGCGCGGGATTGTTCTATCTTTTCTTGCGGTTTCTGTCGATGCCGAGTGGCATCTGTGGATGCCGCGTGACATCACCCTCCCGGGTGCGAGAATTGAACCCCAGTCGTTTTGCTCGCGTTCGCTCGCTTCACTCCTTGCTTCAATTCTCTGGTCGGACATTCGTCTGCTCACGTTCGTTCGCAGACAGAAGGTCCAGGTGCGAGAATTGAACCCCAGTCGTTTTGCTCGCGTTCGCTCGCTCCACTCCCTGCTTCAATTCTCGGCGGACTTCACGCTCCTCCGTGTTGTCGTCGCGAGAAGGTCCAGGTGCGAGAATTGAACCCGCGTCTCAGCCTCCACAAGGCTGAAGGATAGTCCACTACCCCAACCCGGACACGCATTCGCTTGTAACTCGCTGGAGCAAAAATACGTTACGACTTGTGCGTCCTCCGACCGCCGTGTTTTTGTTCATCTCGCTCCTTGTTCCAGTACCGTGGCCGTTACGGACAAAATCTACATCAAGAACCACCAGCAAGTCGTCTCACAACTCGAGACGTCCTTCCCGAAGAGTGCCTTCAGCGGCGCGACACTGGATATTCTCTTCCAGGGCGAGGCACTCGCGAAACTCGACGATGCGACCCAAGACCGGGTGCTCGATTTCGCCGAGGACTTCCTCGACTGTGACTGTGAGGCCAACCCCCACTGTGGCCATCCCGAGGAGAAGTTCGTTCGCTACCTGCTGGAACTCCGCGAGCAGGGCCTGGGCCCCGACGCCATCGTCGACGTGATGGGCGACGACTACATGCTCTA
>CAZFOF010000234.1:0-3631 GCA_964520265.1 uncultured Halobacteriales archaeon
TCAGCCCGATAATCAGCATGTGGCTCTGGTTCGACGTTGCGTCGGCCGCGGCGACCGAGGCTTCCATCTTCGCATCGGCGGATTCCTCGAAGCTCGTGGTGTCCTCCGAGAGTTCGGTGTAAACGCTGTCTAGCTCGTCCATCTTCTCGTTGGCGAGTTCCTCGTTGCCCGCTTCCATCGCGGCGATTACCTCCTCGCCGGTGGATTTTGCCTCTTCGTGTTCGGTTTTCATCTCTGAGAGCAACTGCTGTTGCTCTTCGGTCATGTCATCACGCTCTGCCAGGGTGGTGTACCAGTTCTCGAACTCTGTTTGAGAGCTCTGGAAGTCCTCGGCAGCCTCCACCTCCCCCGTGAGTACCTCGTGGAGTGCCAGTCGCTCCGATTCGAGGGCGAATTTCATCTCCATCGCTGCATCCGCCTCGGCAACGTCGTCCTCCACGACGGAGTGGAGTTGGTTGTCGACCTCACTGACGCTCGTATAGCCGATGAATCCCGTGACGCCGACGAGCAAAGCGACGAGCACGAACGCGAGTATCACTTTCGGTCGAAGGTCGAAACGGTCGAGTGTTAGTCTGTCCAGCATACTCAAATATCAACGAAGTAAATGTATAAATTGAGTATCCAGATGCCTGTATGAGTCTCGGAGTTGATAATCGGGCCGCTTTCGTCGACACTCAGCGCTGGTCGAGCATCCGTGTAAACAGTGTCTCTTCGGCTTTTCGGAGATGATAGGAGACCGTCGACTGGGTGAGCGAGAGTGCATCGGCGATTTCGGTTGCCGTGCTCAGTCGGGGTGACTGGAAGTAGCCGCCGTGGACGGCCGCACGGAGTACCTGTCGCTGTCGGTCGGAGAGGTCGGATTCGAAGGTGTCTGCCAGAACCTGTTCCGCGGACTGCCCGGCGGTTTCCTGTGACCGGTTGTATTCACGTTTGGCGACCAGTTCCGTCGCCGGGAACGATGCAGTCAGGTTGGCGACCAGCTCGCTGATGTCCCGAGTCGCGGGTATCTCACAGACGATTTCGGCCTCTCCGTCGACGACTCTGTCGGTGGTGACGACAGCGCCCGCGGTCACGAGTGTGTGGGCAAGCGTGTCCCCGTGTGTGACGATTTCGAGAACACCACCCGTTCCGTCGTCTGTTTCCTGGAGTGGTCGCGTCTCGACGACACCCTCGAATTCGTCGGCGAACTCCTCCAGTTTCGTGACCTGGCAGTCCCCGACGGAGACATAGGAGAGGACACCCTCTTCGGCGGTCGGAATCGTCGTGGTAATCTCCAGGGTACAGCCGCATTTCTCGGAACTTCGGACGAGAAACGACCCGGGGTCGGTGCTCTTGAAGCGGAGTTCGACGACGGTGTTCGAGTGGAGCTGTTGTTCTGTTTCGAGCGCGTGGATGACCTGGCCGATGAGACCGCCCAGCACTTCGAGGAGCCGCCGCTCTTGCTCGTTGAACGCGTCGCTGCGCGACGTACACAGACCCAATACCCCGTAGATGTGGTCGTTGTGGACGAGCGGAACCGCAGCACTGCTTTGCAGGTCATGTGCCAGTAACTCCTCCCGGTATGGTTCGAACCGCCGGTCGTTGCGGATATCTTCGAAGACCTGCACTTCGCCGGCTGTGATGCTCTCGTTGAGAGCGTCGTCCCTGGTCAGTGGCAGTGCCGTCTCGCTGAGTACGTCTGAGGCAGGGCCACTACAGACTCGCGGCTCGGGGAGTACCGTCCCCGCAGTGTGTTCCCCTATCCAGGCGAGGTCGTACTCCTGTTCATCTGTGAGGCGGTCACAGACGCCCTGTTCGGCCTCCGCCCGCGAAGTGGCCTGCGTGAGAAGTTCTCTGACTGGCTGGAACGTCTGGACGAGTTCTGTGAATCGCTTGTTCTCTGTGATGTCTTCGAGCGCGACGACAACCTGTTCGAGTTGCCCGTTCTCCCCGATGATTGGGGCGGTGTTGCTGGAGAGCCACCGCTGTGACCCATCCGGGAGCGTGATGCCGTGGGTGAATCCAGTGACACTCTCGCCGGTTTCGATAACATGACTGACAGGGTGTTCTTCTCTCGGAATCGGTTCACCGTCTTCGTCCCAGATGTGGAACTCCGGGTGGGTGTAGTGTCGTCCCTCGACCTCGCTTTTCTCCAGCCCGAGCAACTCCTCGGCGCGTGTGTTCGCCCGTGTTATCGTCCCTGTCTCGTCGAGAATGGCGATTCCGACTGGTGTCGTCTCTACGACTTTGTCGAGCCGCCGCCTGGCGGCTTTGGCGTCCGTGATGTCGGTGAACAGTAACGTAATTCCGTCACTACTCGGATAGACTCGAACCTCCATCCAGCGCTCGATGCGACCGTTGTGCCGCTCGAAGGTTACCGGTCGCCCCGTCTCGATGGCGTTTTCGATACTCTCCTCTGCGATGCTCCCTTTCGCCTCCGGGAACGCATCCCACATATACTCGCCGAGCAGTTCCTCTCTGTCTACTCCGAGAATCTCCTCGGCCCGACTATTCACATACTGGTATGTCAGTTCAGTATCGAGTGCGACGATACCGTCCGAAACGCGCTCTACTAACCCCGTTGTCCCTCCCCCGGGACTCTCATCTAAACTCATCGACAGGCTCCCTTGTGGCTCTCTATCACGGTTGGTAAATAAGCGTTGCTAACAATTCCGCGGTACACTCACCTGACTGCACTCGCGTGGTGGTCGACGTGGAGACCCGAGACGATTCCAGACCAGACTGATTATGCGCCTCCGATGTCTCTATCGAGTGTGACAGACTGGCCACCCGTAGACCCCACTGACGCCACGGCAGTCGCCGACCAACGCGACGAACTGGTCGCCGCCGTGTCCGACCACGCCGGCGGGATTGCCTACCAACTCGCCCGTCTGGAGGGCGGTGACTACGGCCAGGCCGACATCGAGACCGACCGCGGCGAGTGGACGGTCAAATACGAGGCCGGCGACCTGGAGTATCTCCGTTTCGACCCGGCGCGAGGGTCAGCGGTCTACGTCGTCTCGACGAAACAGCCACCCGAGCCGGGAGCGCTTGCCGACGCTATGGTGGATTACGACGCCTTCGTCGCCGGGTTCAACGACTACGTCGCCTCGCTGGATGGCGTTCTCGACGATGTCTCGACGGACTTCCCCGAGATTGCGACGACAGATAGCGTCGTTGCCGAGCGCGACCGCGTTCTGGACGCGATTCGAGACGTCTGCGACCGCATCGCCGGCGAACTCCACCGCTACGAGGGCGGCGACTACGGGACGTACACGGCACGCGTCGCGGGCGCGCGCTGGGAGTTGAAGTGGGATGCCGACGGTGTCTCGTATCTCCGTGTCGGTGGCTCCAGTGGTGTCTATCTCCTCTCGCAGTACCAACCCCCATCGGCCGCAGATATCCGCGAATACGCCCCGCAGTTTCGCGGATTCCTCCGTGCGTACAACGACCACGTCGCGGAACTGGAAGCCGACCTGGCGACGTTCGAGTTGTGAAAGCGCGGCCGGATAGTCTCCAAGCGTTTTTATCGGACGGCCGAGGAGTGTGGTAACATGCAAGCTGTCGTTCTCGCCGCCGGCGAGGGAACCCGGATGCGACCGTTGACCGAGGACAAGCCGAAAGGGATGGTCGAAGTCGCGGGCAAGCCGAT
>CAZFOF010000234.1:3641-3957 GCA_964520265.1 uncultured Halobacteriales archaeon
GTGGTGGTCGGCTACAAGAAGGAGGCTATCATCGAACACTACGGCGACGAGTTCGAGGGGACGCCGATTACGTACACACACCAGCGCGAGCAGAAGGGACTGGCACACGCGCTGTTGACCGTCGAGGAGCAGATCGACGACGACTTCATGCTGATGCTCGGTGACAACATCTTCCGTGCGAACCTCCAGGATGTCATCAACCGCCAGCGCGAAGACCGGGCCGATGCCGCCTTCCTCGTCGAGGAGGTACCGTGGGCGGAGGCCTCACGATACGGCGGCTGTGCTACCAACAAGTACGGCGAGATTACGAACGTCG
>CAZFOF010000235.1:0-3943 GCA_964520265.1 uncultured Halobacteriales archaeon
CGTGAAATTCAAACCGGGTGCGGAACTCTCCGAGAAGATAAAGTAATCAAATCCTGCGAGGCCGCTTCGCTCCTCACGTTCGTCGCAAAAGCGGGCCGGAAGGGATTTGAACCCGATGGCGAGACTCGCTACGCTCGTCTCGCGTCATTCAAATCCTACGAGGCCGCTTCGCTCCTCACGTTCGTTCGTCGCAAAAGCGGGCCGGAAGGGATTTGAACCCTCGACCGACGGCTTAAGAGGCCGTCGCTCTGCCAGACTGAGCTACCGGCCCAGCAACTTTCGGTAACTGTGGACTGCTGAAATACGTTTCCTTTCGCCGCGCTCGGCCGTGATGAGTCGAGGTCCGAACGACCGATTAGTACCTACTGCGGTGTTCGTTGCTCGGACATTTCGGCACCCGACCGCTCGGAACGACGGTCAGCCCAGACGATGCCGGCACCAGCGATGCCTGCGCCGAGTGCTCCAAAGAGCATCGGCCCCAGTACGCCGTCGAAACTGACATTTCCGGCGCCGATTCCGGTGAAGAACCAGGCGATGAAAAACAGCACTACTGTTCCACCGAAACCTGTCGCTCCGATGGTGGCGTAGACCAGTTTGCTTGGTACCGCCGCCAGAGCCTCGTTTTGCTGTTTGGCGAGAAACATCGTTCCGATGACACCGACGGCAAGTGGTAGCGGAAGAAGGCTGATGACAGAGATTGCAGCGGCAAACCCTGTCCCCGCTCCGCCGCTTGTCGACACTGAGTTCGTCACACCGAACATTCCCAGCCCAATTCCGACACCGAGGAGTGCCATGAGGATGAGTCCTTCACGCATCTCTGCGATGGTGTCCTGTCGACTGAAGATGTCACTGACGCTCGGCCCAGTTTGTGCCGGTTGCTGTTGGTACGTCTCCTGGGGTTCTTCCTGGTAGTCGTGCTGTGGCTGTTCCTGTTGTACCGATTCACCCTGGCCGACGTTGTCGTTCTGTGGCGGTTGTGTCGACTCCTCGTCGTTTGGTTCGGTCGTGTCGTCTTGGGTTTCGTCGTCGGTATCGTCTGGATCGTTTGACATACAGGAACTATCGTCCACATTCCACAAAAGTCTGCGTGTCTTGATGGTGGATTGCCACTACGGATTTGCCACGGGAACCTGTGTGTTATAAGGGGCTTCACCCAAATCTGTCATACACTCATGAGTGCGGGTACTGGCATCACGATGGCGTCGATGTCTACATATGCGATTCTCGGGTGTGGGAGCGTTGGCCACGCGGTTGCCGAGGAACTCGTCGACGAGGGCAAAGACGTCCTCATCATCGACTCCGACGAGGGCCGTGTCGAGGCGTTGCGCGATCAAGACCTCGACGCTCGACAGGATGACATCCGCGACGAAGCCGTTGCGGAGGCTGTCGCCAGTCGCGATGTCATCCTCATCATGTCCTCTGACGTCGACGCCAACGCTGCGGCCGTCGAGCAGATTCGCGAGCGCAGCGACGACCAGTTCCTCGTTGCCCGCGCATCCGACCCAGTCTCTGCCGACGACCTCACCTCTCTCGGTGCTGATGTGGTCATCAATCCCTCTGCGGTCATCGCCGACTCGGCGCTTCGCGCGCTGGAAACCGGCGAACTCGAACACAAAGCTCGACAGCTCGCGGAGGTCATCGACGCCACGGAGAACCGGATGGCAATCCGCGTCCACCGGAGCCCCGACCCGGACTCGATTGCCAGTGCTGCCGCACTCAAGGCAATCGCACAGAGCCGAGATATCGAGGCCGACATCATCTACGAGGGTGAAATCGGCCACCAGGAGAACCGTGCGTTCGTCAACCTCCTCGGTATCGAACTCGTCCCGACAGAGGATGTCGACCTCGACGAGTACGATACGACGGCGCTGGTCGACCACGCCAAAGCCGGCGAACCGGAATCCGAGATACACGCCGACATCGTCATCGACCACTACGAGTTCGACTACGACCAGGACGTCGAGTTCGCCGATATCCGCCCGAGCGTCTCCTCGACCTCGACGATTCTGACCAAATACATTCAGGAACTCGACTTGAGTCTCGACCAGACGGTCGCAACGGCGCTGCTGTACGGCATCCGCGCGGAGACTCTGGACTTCAAACGTGATACGACTCCGGCAGACCTGACTGCTGCGGCGTATCTCTACCCCTTTGCCGACCACGATACGCTCGAACAGGTCGAGTCCCCGTCGATGTCGCCAGAGACACTGGACGTCCTCGCAGAGGCAATCCGCAACCGGGAGGTACAGGGCTCACATCTCGTCTCGAATGCGGGCTTTATCCGCGACCGGGACGCGCTCACGCAGGCGGCTCAGCATCTCCTCAACCTCGAAGGTATCACCACGACCGCGGTCTTTGCCATCGCAGACGACACCATCTACCTGGCCGCTCGCTCGAAAGACATCCGGATGGACATCGGGCGCGTCCTCGAAGAAGCCTTCGCCGATATCGGTGAGACCGCAGGTCACTCGACGGATGCAAGCGTCGAGATACCGCTTGGCATTTTCACCGGCATCGAAGTCAGCGATGAGAACAGAGATACGCTGCTGGAACTAACCGAGGAAGCCGTCAAAAAGAAACTGTTTCAGGCGATGGGCGTCGATGGAAGCGAGAGCAGCAACGGGAATTAAACCGGGACTTCTTCTTCGTCGTCGTCTGCTTCTTTCTGCTGTTGGATCCGTTCGACGATGTCGTTTGCGATGATGATGTCGCCGACTGACTGTACCCACCGATAGGGAACGATGACACCACGGGCTGAGGCCGTCTCGGCACCGAAGAGGTCGGTGTTGAGTTCGTGGAGCGCCAGTCCGGTCACCTCCTCTGAATCGAGGTCGAGGCGGAGATCTTCGACCTGCCCGATGAAGACGCCGTTGTTCGTGTACACTTCGCGACCGACGAGCGTCGTAATCTCCTGTGGTGCGGAGTCGCTGTCCATACCCATCGCTCGGTGGGCGGCCTCTTAATCTTGGCGGGGTAAGCCCATTGACGAGGCTCCCAACCCACCATAAGGCTCATTCGCAGCCTCACGCAATGAGTGGTATGGCCGGGACGGTCGTGCACATGGCCTTTGCCGGGATGCTTGCGGCGGCCCTGCTGGGCACCGCCTACGACCGGCGGGCAGTGGCGGTTGTCCTCATCGCGACGGCGTTTCCAGACCTCGATTCGTTCATCGCTCTCGTCGCCTCGGGAACCCACAGGGCGTTCCTCCACAACTTCACTCTCCCCGCGCTGGCCGCCGGTGCACTCTGGCTGGAGACGAGACGGGGTACAGACTCCCTCGTCCGTACCCGGTACGGCCACCGCGGCGTGCGCGTTCTCTGGGTTGCGATACTCGCGTATGCGGTGGCCGGTGTCGGCCTCGATATGGTCGCCGGTGGCGTGAACCCACTGTATCCGCTGTTCGACCAGTTCTACGTTCTCGAAGGCAAAATCGAACTGTCGAATCAGCGCGGCATCGTCCAGACGTTCGTCGAGACGAACCCCGACTCGGGGGGCGTCCCCGCACCGGATTCGCTCGGGAGCACGAACACCACCAACTTCGATACCGGCGTTGACCCCGCGCAAACTGGGACTGACGAACCTCCCGAGCGTATCTTCCCGGTCGTCAGAGCGGGCTGGCAGTTGCTCGTCCTCGTCGTTGGCACTGCCGTGACAGTTGCCAGGTTTCGCCTGACGCAAACGGTATCTGAAGAGTAGTTCGGAACCTTAGGTTTGATAACCCTGTAGTCCCAAAACCTTGGCATGGCAGGAGAACAGCTTCTACTGACGGCGCTTATGGGAGTCTTGCTGATAGGCGTCGTCGCCTTACTGACGCGTATGGAGGACTGGCGCTCGTATACACCAACAGCCGGTGGTGGCGTCTACGGCGACGAAACGGGCGTCGCACACGTAGAGAAGCCGTCGGGACTGATTCGCGGGGTCACGATGGTCGACCACAAAGACA
>CAZFOF010000236.1:0-3936 GCA_964520265.1 uncultured Halobacteriales archaeon
CGGTGAACACCTCGCCGCCGGGGAGGTTCTTCTCGCCGTAGTCGTTGAGCGTCGGATTCCCTGCGATAGACATCGTCACGTCGGTCGTGTCGCCGGAGACGATGCGCACCTCCTCGGCGGGGTCGAGAATCTCGACCATCTGGGACTGGTGTTCTTTCACGGCGTCCCAGTCTTTGTTGATGGCGTCCCAGACGAAGTTCTCGTAGCCTTCCGTGCTCATCTCTGCGAGTTGTGCATTGGCCGATGCGGGGAACTGCGTGAGACACCACCGCTTGGAGAGTCGCTCGCCCAGAATCTCCTGGTTTGCCTGGGAGTATGCCGCGTTGGTTTCGGGGGAGACGTCGCTCGTCTCGGTGACGTTTGCGTCGGCACGGACGGCGATGGCAACGTCGCTTTCCTCGATGAGCGCGAGTTCGTGGGCAGGTGTCTCGAAGTCGTCCTCGCGGGCGCGGAGATACGCCCGCTTGAATCGGCTGTTGCTGTCGAGGGCAATTGGGTTTGCGCCACGGTCGCCGATGACTTCGTGCAGCGCAGTGACGAGGTCGTTAGCCTCCGGCGGGGCACGGATGACGACGTTGTCACCTGCCTGCAGGTCGGTCGAGTGGTCGGCGATAATCTCGGCGTGTTCGCGGATGCGTGGATCCATATCACTCTTCTCGGACGGCGACGCAAAACGGCTTTTGGGTCACCAGCGGCTACTTGTTGTTCTGGCCCTGGTTGACACCCTCTTTGAAGCCGGTGACGGTGCGACGGAGCATCAGATACATAAAGAAAATAAACACCAGGAGGGCGACGAGAATGCCGATGACGATTGGGTCGGCCATATTCCGGCGTAGACGCGGAGAGGGGATAGTGGTTTCGCCGTCAGTGCTACCGGCGCTTTTTGGACTCTTTTGCAAACTCCATCGAGTAGATAAAGCCGAAATACGCCGGGATACCGGCGACCAACAGGAGATAGCGGGCCCACGTCGGGCCGTCGACGAAGTCGACGAAGCTGACGACGATGGTCACCCAGACCAGCGCGAAGAGCATATCGAAGACTATCCCGTCTTTGTTCTCGTAGATGTGGTTGCCGATTTTGGCGAGCCAGCCCATACACGTGGATAACTCGGGCACCGTCAAATCCCTTCGGGAGGGGAGCTTTGGCAGGGTGAAAACACTGATACCACGGGAACTGCAAACTCATTCCAATGTCACTGCTGCCCTCGAAGCCCGAGGCGTCGCCCCCTGACGACGCCGACCCCCGCGTTATCGGCGTCGATAGCGAGGACGCAGACGACGTACTCGCGGCACTGTCCTCCGAGACTGCCAGAGAACTGCTCACGGAGCTTCACGACGACCCGGCATCCCCCTCCGAACTCGCAGACCGCGTCGACACCTCCCTGCAAAACGCACAGTACCACCTCGAGAAACTCGAAAGCGCCGGAGCTATCGCCGTCGTCGATACTGCATACTCGGCGAAAGGCCGCGAGATGGACGTGTACGCGCCGGCCGACCAGCCGCTGGTCATCTTCGCCGGCGACGACAGCGATAGCTCGCTGCTCCAGTCGGCACTGTCACGACTGCTGGGTGCTGTCGGTGTGCTCGGTGTGGCGAGTCTGGCTATCCAGCAACTCTACGGCGACGGCAGTCTGTTCGGGTTCGGGTCTGATGGGGGTGCTTCGAGTGGTGGGGGCGACGGCGCAGCAGTCGGTGTCGACGGCGGCGACGGTGGTGCAGGCGCGGCCGGTACTGACACCCCGACCGCTGAGGAGTCGATTCAGGCCGCAGATCAGGAGACTGCGACAGAACAGGTCACCAGCAGTGCCGATGCCGGTAGCGGCGGGTCGGATGGCCTTTCGAGCGACGCGGTCACCGAAACGGCCGACCCGTCGGCGACTCCGGCACCGGAGGACACCGTCGAGATAGCCAGAGAGTCAGCGACAGAGGCGGCCGACAGCCTCACCGAGACGGCGACGCAGACAGCGACACAGACGGCGGCCAACCTCACAGAGACGCCGACGACGGTCGCCGACGCGACGCGAGAGGGTGCGGCTGGACTCCCACCAGGACTGCTGTTTTTCGCCGGTGGGCTGTTCGCCATCGTCGTCGTGGCTGGCGTGCTGGCACTCCGGTAGCTCAAATCGCTCTTTGAGTCTCCGCCGGCTACTTTTAATATGCCCGCATAGATGAAGATGCGCTGGCCCGCTTTGGCCCTCCTACAGTTCGTATGAGTCGAACACCGCTCCCGTCGGCGTCCGCAACTGCCCCACGACGCCTGCCTCTGACTGCCCAATCGTTGCATATGCGGGACGATTCCCACGCGGGTCGGCGTAGCTCCCTGGATTGAGAACCGACGTTTCACCAATCCGCCTGATCCCCGGCCGATGTGTGTGGCCCACCACGACCACATCGGCACCCTCCTGACGCGCGAGCAACGAGAGACTCGTCTCGTCGTGTTCGTGTCCGTGGACGACCAGAATGCGCTTTCCCAGTGCGTCGAGTGTCGCCACGTCCGGTAGCCGTGTGGTGACTGCCGAGGTGTCGCGGTTGCCTGGCACCGCCACCAGTCGCTCGGTCACCTCCTCCAGTCGCTGCAACACCGGCAGCGTCGTCAAATCTCCTGCGTGAATCGTCGCCTCGGCGCGGTGGATACTCTCGCGTATCGCGTCGGTCAGTGCCGGGTCGGCAGTCGCGTGTGTATCGGAGAGGACGGCGAGCATACGCCGTCTACACGACCAAGCCCAAAAGAGAGTCGGAATCCCCGAGATTCTTGTGACAGGCCGGCGAGTGGTCGACAATGGCAAGCAGCAAATCCGTGGTGATTGCGGCCCTCATCGCCAACGGAGCGATTGCGGTGTTGAAGTTTGTCGGTTACCTGTTGACGGGCAGTCCAGCGATGCTCTCGGAGACGTATCACTCCATCTCCGACACCGGCAATCAGGTGTTTTTGCTCATCGGTATCCGTTATGGGGGGAAAGCCGCCGACGACCGCCATCCCTTCGGCTACGGCAAGGCACAGTTTTTCTATAGCTTTCTTGTCTCCGTGCTCCTGTTCGGCATCGCCGGCTGGGAGTCCGCCAAACACGGCTACAACGAGGTACAGCAGGTACTCTCGGGACACGGCGGCGGCCACGGCGGTGCGGAGTCGGTTACCGTCCTGAGCCAGACGATCCCCTCGGTGTACGTCAACTACGCTGTGCTCATCGGTGCTATCGTCTTCGAGACGTACGCGCTCGTCAAGGCTCGTGCGGCGATGAAAAAGCAAATCGAGCGCAACGACTGGAGTGGCTACCGCGAGGCCTTCCGCAAGACGGCCGATACGACCACGCTGACGGCACTGACCGAAGATACCATCGCGCTGGGTGGCGCGGGGATTGCCCTCGTTGGCATCTACCTCACCCGGACGACCGGCAACGAAATCTACGACGCCGCCTCCGCGTTGCTCATCGGTCTCATGCTGATGGGCTTTGCGCTCGCGCTGGCCTGGGAGAACAAACGACTGCTCCTGGGCGAAAGTCTCCCGAACGAAGACGAGACGGCGCTGCGTGCCGTCGCCGCCGATATCGACGGTGTCGCCGACATCCTCGATTTCCGGACGGTCTACTTCGGACCGAAAAGTATCCTCGTCACCGTCGACGCCGACTTCGAGACGGGGCTGGTCGGGCGTGACATCGACGACGCTATCGACGAAATCGAGCGGGCGCTCAAAGCCGAGAACGACGATATCACCTCCGTGTTCGTCGAAGTCGAGAAAGACGGCGAGAACTCGGTGACGAGCGACGGGCACTGATACGGATTGCTGTAACTGTTTTTCGGGACGACCGCACGCCTTCGTGCGGACAGTCCGGTACTGACTTACAGCAGTCCGTATGAGACTGTCCAACCGACACGTCTGCCGAAATCCGAAACCCACAGGTACCGGCCCGGAGAAGCGGGTGTATGAAACTCGCACGC
>CAZFOF010000237.1:0-3936 GCA_964520265.1 uncultured Halobacteriales archaeon
GTACACTGTGGTCTAAATGACGCGGTTCTGCAGGTAGTCGAGGTGCTTTGCGTTGTAGACGAGTTTGACCGTGTCAGCGGCCGGTGACCCGATGCAGGTCAGCCGAACGCTCTTGTCGTCGACTTCCTCGTCGGAGAGGATCTGCTGCATATCCATGTCGATTTCGCCCTCGCGGACAATCGCAGCGCAGTTCGCGCAGGCACCTGCGCGACACGAGAAGGGCCAGTCGTATCCCTGTGCTTCGGCGGATTCGAGGATGTACTCGCCTTCGTTGACCTCGAGTTCACCGTGGTCTTCCTCGTCGAGACCGGCGTCGGCCGCCTTCTCGAAGAGGTCGTCTGCATAAATGTCCCAGCCCTGGTCGTCTACGACTTCGTAATTTAGGTACTCTACGGTAGGCATCACATGGGTGTTCTTTCGCCTCCCGGTTAGACTTTGCTGTTTCTCTAGCCCACACTAGACGCGCTGGAAGTTTCATTTCAGCGTCTCTTTCGTACCGCTCACCGCCGTGGCATACTACCGGTCGACGAGGTTTTTCAGCGGGACGAGTCGGTGTTTCGTCTCGGGTCTGGTGTAGCCCGCCGACTCCTCGTCGCGTCCCTGCGTGTAGACCATCACTTTCTGCTGGAGGACGTGTGGCTGTCCGTTTTTGTCGTCGATGACTGTCACCGACCGCCAGGCCTCGTCTTCCATACTCAATCGTGGACACAGCGAACAGATATAGCTGCTGGCGGTGTCGACCGCCATCCTTTCTACTGACCGCCGCCGATACCCCGGTATGTTTCCCGACTTCGAGGTGATTCCGGCGGTAGATATGCAAGAGGGACAGGTCGTGCAGTTGGTCGGCGGGCAACGGGGGACGGGCACGACCTACGGCGACCCCGTCGAGGCCGCACAGCGGTGGGTCGAGGCGGGTGCGGAGACGCTCCATCTCGTCGACCTCGACGGTGCCTTCGAGGGGAGTCGACAGAACGCCCCGGCAATCGACGCCGTACTGGAGGCCGTCGATGTGGACGTGCAACTCGGCGGCGGCATCCGAACGGCAGACGACGCTATCGGCTTGCTCGACCGTGGCATCGACCGCGTCATCCTGGGAACTGCGGCCGTCGAGACGCCGGATATCGTCGCCGAAATCAGCGACCCACATCCCGGCAGCGTGATGGTCAGCCTGGACGCCAAAGACGGCGAAGTCGTCGTCTCGGGGTGGACGGAGGGTACCGGACTCGACCCCGCCGAGGCTGCCACACGCTACGAGGAACTGGGTGCTGGCGCAATCCTGTTCACCGATGTCGACGTGGAGGGCCAACTCGAAGGCGTCCGTACCGACCCGGTCGAACGCGTCGTCGATGCGGTCGATATTCCAGTCGTCGCCAGCGGTGGCGTGGCGACCATCGACGACATACAGGCACTGCAAGCGGCCGGAGCGTCCGCTGTCGTCGTCGGCAGCGCACTCTACGAGGGCGAGTTTACACTCGCGGAAGCACAGCACGCCGTCGACGCGTCCTGATTACCGCGTCGCCGGGCCGTGCGGCTCGATGAACTGTGGCAGGATGAGCGCGTAGGCCCCGCCGGCAATCAGCAAACCGCCGACGATGGCCGTCTCTGCCGTGTTGAACAGCAGGAAGCCGGTGAGGATGACCACCATCGCGATTGCCTCCATCTTGTGGCGCATAGGCGAGTCCATGTGGGCGAGTGACATATACACCAGGCAGACGCGCGTCTGACACAGGACAGACACCGCTTTCGTCGACAGTGCGACTGTCCGTGCAGTCCGCAGCGGCCCACAGGCGGCCGAGGACAAGACCTATCCCCCAGACACGCGTGGCCTCGGATATGACCGACGACGCCCCGGCCCTCGCGTTTGACGAGCAGACGCTCATCCCGGCGGTCGCCCAGGACAGCGACTCCGGTGAGGTGTTGATGCTGGCCTACGTCACCGAGGAGGCACTTGAACGAACCCGCGAGACCGGACTGGCACACTACTACTCACGAAGCCGAGACGAACTGTGGCAGAAGGGTGCTACGAGCGGACACGTCCAGCACGTCGAGGAGGTACGCGTCGACTGCGACGGTGACGCATTGCTCTATCGCGTCCGTCAGGAGGGCGGGGCCTGTCACACCGGCTATGAATCGTGTTTCTACCGCACTGTCGGCGGTGAAGTCGTCGGTGACCGTCTCTTTGACCCGGACGATGTCTACGAGTAAGCGCGACGACCCGGTCGCAACGCTCGAAGACGAACACGACAGACTCCAGCGTGCCCGCGAGCGCGTCACCGAGTTCGGCGAGGACGCCCTCCGTGAACTTCAGGATGCCTACGAGGAGTTCACGGGCCTGTTGAACCGCTACGAGGAGCCCGCGACAGGCGACGGCAACTTCGAGACGTTCATCGAGTTCCAGGGGAAAATCGAGGCGGCCGTCGAACGCCTCTCTTCGGATATCCTCCTGCGGGAGGCCTTCGAGGAGGCCGACGAGCATCTCCAGCAACGGCGTCTCTCGGAGTCCGATTTCGCGCACGTCCGTGAACAACTGGAACCGGTCGCAGACCTCGTCGGCCGACTCGACGAGCGCGAAGCGGCGCTGTCCGAGTATCGCTCTGCACGTCGTGCCGTCGAACAGGCCCGTCACGAGACCAGTGAGCGCATCGACGACCTCGAGCGACTGGTGAGACTCGGCGAGGCTGACCTCGATGCACCAACCGAACGGCTCCGCGAGCCAATCGAGACATACAACGAGGCGATTCGCGCGGCCTGGCAGGACTTTCGCCGCGAGGCCCCCGCTCGTGAGGTCGTCGACTTCCTGTCGACGATAGAACAGTTCCCGCTCGTCGAATTCGAGTCGCCACCCTCGGAACTGCGCGAGTACGTCCACGAGCAGCCGCCGGGGACGGAGCCGATTCCGAAACTGCTGGAGTACGCCGACTACTCCCGGTCGAAACTCGACCACTACGTCGACGACACGGCCACACTGACCCGCGCTGTCGGGACACGCCAGACCTACCTGCAGCGCCTCGATGCCGACCCACTGACTATCGGGTGGCCGCCACCGAGTGCAGAAGAACTCGACTTTCGGACGCGTGAACTCACCGCGGCGGTCAACCGGTTTGCACCCTCGGTTGTCGAACATCTCCGGAGGGTGGCGGCACTGCCACGGGAGACGAACTACGAACGACTCCGCGAGAGCGCGGTCGCGGCTGCCGAGCTAACGGCGAGTGAACGCCAGCGCGTCAAACGCGGCGAAGTCCAGGAGGAACTGGCGGCGGCACGGGACGAACTGACGCGACTGGACGACGCACTCGACACCTATCCGTCTGAGTGAGACGGCTGTCTCAGACGTCGGTCACTGCTTCGACCAGTGTCTCTGCGAGCGCGCTGGCACGGTTGCTCTCGCGGGCTTCCGCGTAGACGCGGATGACGGGTTCGGTGCCGCTGGGGCGGGCCAGCACCCAGCCGTCGCCGTAGTCGAGTCGGTAGCCGTCGGTCGTGTCGACTGTGGCGTCTGTGCTTTCGGCGTAGGCTTCGAGCGCGTCGAGCATCGCCGCGCGCTCGTCTCTGTCGTCGTAGTCGATGTTGTGCCGGACGTTGTGATAGCCGTCGAACGCTGCGACGACGCTACTGACACGCTCGTCGGTCACGAGTTCACAGAACCGTGCAGCGGTGTACGCGCCGTCGCGGGCGATTCGGTAGTCAGGGAAGAGGATGCCGCCGTTGCCCTCGCCGGCGATAGGGACGCGTTCGCCTTCGCCCTGGAGGGCTCGGATTGCCGTGATGATGTACGTACTGCCGATGGGGGTCAACCGAAGGGACGCGCCAGCCTCGTCGACCACGTCGACCAGTCGCTGTGAGGCGTTGACAGCGGAGACGGCCACGTCACCCTCGTCGAGTTCGGCGGCAACAAGCGCTGCGAGTGCGGCGTCCCCCTCGACGAACTCTCCGAGC
>CAZFOF010000238.1:0-3908 GCA_964520265.1 uncultured Halobacteriales archaeon
GATTGTCATCCCCGGTTCGTCGAGTTCGACGAAGCCGTCGGGACTGTTGCGTGCACCCTCCTCGATGTTCGCGATGTACTCCCGGAGGTCACTCTCCGTCAGCGGGTCGTCGGCGATGGTCTGGTAGTGCATATCGCCGATGGAGCCGCGTTTTGCCATCGGTTTCACGCCAGTCTTGAGGTGGACGCTCATCGTCCCCTCGTCGAAGTAGTTCTCGATGTCGAGTCGTTCCACGTCGCGACCGCGGGGGTCGACCTCGGTGACGTCGATGCCCTTCGCGCGGGCGACTTCTGCCTGCACGTCGTCGCTGGTCAGCAGTGTCGCGCCGCGGTCGGCGGCGATGTCGCGGATGAGCGCGTCGATTTCACCCTCACCGGCGTCGCGTTTCTCCAGTGCCTCGGGTCGGCGACCGACGTACTCGACGTCGATGGTGCCGTCTTCGTCGAGAGCGACGAGACGCTGGAGTTCTTCGAGACCCTCCCATCCGGTCTGGCGGCCGTCGTTTGCCTGTGCTTCGAGTTCTCCGACGACTGCCTCCGGGATGACAACGGTCGCACCGGCAAACCCCTCCCCGGCTGCTTCGGATGCAGGATCTGCGTCGGCTTCGACCTGTTCGGACACGCGGCCATCGATGGCCACGCTCGTGTCCGGTACTATTTCCATACGATTCGTTGGCCGCGTTGCCTGATAAGGCCCGTGATGCGAACAGACGGACGGGAACGGGTGTACACAGCACCGCTCCGTGGCAAATTTTGGTTCGGACGGACTAAATTAACATTCGACTCGCTAGACTGCCAATATCGTGAGCGAACAACAACCTATCACAGTATTTTCGAATTGTCCGTCGAAAAAAGTCGGAGATGATACGACGGTACGGTATGAGTGACCGGAGTGACCCGTTCACAGTTGGCGTCTGTGGCCCTGTCGGTTCCGGAAAGACGTCGCTCATCGCAAGAATCGTCCCGAAACTACAGGCGGCGGACCTGGCAGTCGGTGTCGTCGCTACGGACGTGACCACCGGCGAGGACGCAGTCGCCCTGCGCGAACGACTCGACGGCGTCGTGCCCGCCGACCGCGTCGTCGCCGCTATCGGTGACCTCGCACCGGAGACACTCGACAGTGACCACCTCCAGCAGTTCCGCCAGCGCAATCCACAGCTCGATGTGGTGCTCGTCGAAAGCGGCGGCGACACGACCAGTGGCACCGCACCCGACTGTATCGACTACTCGCTGTTTGTCATCTCCGTCGCTGAAGGCGACGACATCCCACGCAAGCGTGGCGCTGGCGTCGTCGACTGTGACCTGCTGGTCGTCAACAAGACCGACCTCGCCGAACACGTCGACGCGAATCTCGGCACCATCGAACGCGACGCACGCACCGTCCGCGACGGCCCCTTTATCTTCACGAACTGCAAGACCGGCGAGGGTATCGACGCTGTCGTCGACCGCATCAAGCGACTGACCGGGCTTGCCTCCACGACCTGAGTCTCCGCCGGCACCAGCCAGACGCATTCGATACACAGACATACGGTTTATCTACCCCGCAAAGTACGAGTTGGATTACTCTCATGCATCGCGGTGTCGGTCGTGACCTAGAACAGGCTGGGTTGTCATGCAGGCGTATGGGCACGCGCGAACTCACGCGGGAACTGGTATCGATTCCGAGCCACACAGACGAGACGGCAGCCGGCGATTTCATCGAGCGGTGGCTCCGCGACCAGACTGACGCACGCGTCGAGCGAGACGACAACGGCAACGTCATCGCGCGACGAAACGAAGACGCCGCTACCTCGGTTGCACTGGTCGGCCACCACGATGTGGTGCCACCGGACGAGACACAACTCGACGGCGAGGAGTACGTCCTCGAAGAACGCGACGGCCGCCTCTACGGGCGAGGGAGCGCCGACATGAAAGGAGCCGTCGCAGCGGCGATGACCGCCTTCCGGGACGCCAGCGGACTGGACTGTGAACTCGTCTTCGTCTCCTTCGTCGGGGAAGAACAGGGTGGAATCGGTGCGCGAGCGGCCATCGAAGACGGGTTCGCACCCGACTACGCTATCGTCGGTGAGGGAACGACCGGCTACTCTGCCGCGGGCGTCACCGACGTTGCAGTCGCTCACAAGGGGCGACGCGGGTCGACAATTCGAGCCGAGGGTACCGCCGCCCACGCCAGTGAAGTCGACCGCGGCGAGAACGCCATCTATCGCGCCAGCGACGCCATCGCTATCGTCCGCGACCTGGAGTTCCCGGCGACGACGGTGCTGGGCCACGAGATGGAGGGGTCGGTCGCTGTCACCGAAATCGAGGGCGGACACGCCTGGAACGTCATTCCCGAAACCTGTGAAGTGACCGTCGACGAGCGCACCGTCCCCGGGGAGCGTGCGCCACTCTCGCGAGTCGAATCCATCGAGGGAGTCTCCTGGGAAGTCGACCAGGACTTGCCGCCGATGGCGTGTGACGACGCAGAATTCGCAGATGGCGTGCTCACTGCGGCGACACAGTCACAGGACGGGAGTCCCGAACAGGTCGTCAAGCCCCACGCGACGGACGCCGGCTGGCTCGCAGACGCCGGGACGACCTGTCTCATCTGCGGAGCGGCCGAACCCGGTGAAGCACACACCGCCGAGGAAAGCGTCTCCTACGATGTTGTCGAGCGGTGTGCTACCATCTACCAGGAAGCTGCCGAGCAGTTCTGACCAGAAGACCGACTTTGAGGCCGTTTAGTCGGGTATTTCCGTGTTTTCCGGTGTTGTGAGTGTGCTGGCTGTCGCCGCACTATAAATTGTATGTCGCGATATCAAATGAGGTGGCGTCAGCAAAGAACCGTTCTCACTCGACAGCGAGAAACCACGCTGGTTTTGATCGAAGAGTGTTAACACCTAACGCGATGGAAGACCACGAGACGGACGCAGAGCGTACAGTCATCCGAACCGGTCGCGAGTTCGAGCAGGAGTACCGACTCGACGCGAGCGAGGCTGGAGAGTTCCTCATCGCCATCGGGGAGCAGTTGCGCGAGGGAGACGAACTCACAATCGTCGAGGACGACTGGGAACTCCCCTTCGCCTTCGGCGAACCGGTTGGGCTGGAAGTCGACTTCGACGGCGTCGGCGAAACGGCACCAAGCGTCGAGTGAGGCCGTGGTAACGCTGTTTCAAATATTGTGGTTAGCGTCAGATTTTTATAGAATCGCGAACAATCATCTACTGCACTCAGAGGTGAACAGCCATGGCGCTGCCAACAACACCCGCAAGCTCCTGGTTGCAGAACCTCGATTTCCCGAGTGAACTGTTCGAGACAGGGAGTAACGACTACGAACTGTACGAGGAAGACGACGAGTTCGTTCTCAGCGTCGAGATGCCGGGCTTCGACCCCGAGGAGATTAACGTGACGTGGGACGACGGTGTCCTCAACATCGCTGGGGAACACGAAGACGAGTCCCGGAACCGCCGACGTACCTATCACCGACGGTTCCGCTTCCCCAAGCGCGTCGACGACGAGGGCATCGCTGCGGAGTACAACAACGGTATCCTCGAAGTCTGGCTCCCCGTCGAGACCGGCGCGGTCGCTCGCGGCACCGAAATCGAAGTTCAGAGCTGAGCCGACTGCGCGGCTAGTGCGACGGAGGCCGTACCGCTGGCCCAATTACCCGTCGAACTCCTCGGCCAGCAGACCGTAACGGTGCACGTCGACGTACTCGCCGTCGACGAACGCTTCCTCGCGGAAGATACCCTCCTGGGAGTAGCCGGCCTTCTCGAGGACGCGCTGTGAGGCGTCGTTGGTCTCGTAGACCTGCGCGGAGAGTTTGTGGATGCGCCGCTCGCGGAAGGCGTGGGCGGTCAGCGTCTGCAGTGCGTCAGTCGCGTAGCCGTTGCCCCACTCGTCCGGCGCAATCATGTAGCCGATTTCGGC
>CAZFOF010000239.1:0-3869 GCA_964520265.1 uncultured Halobacteriales archaeon
TGTACAGCGTCTCTTTCTCGACTTCGACGGTCTCGAATTCGGGTTCGCTTTCCTCGTCTTCGTCCTCGTCGTCTTCGTCGTCTTCGACCAGTTGCTCTTCTTCGACGGTGTCGGTCTGGAAGAAGACGTCCAGGTCGAGGTCGAGCATCATGTCGAGGATGCCCTCGGCTTTGTCCTGGCGGTCGGTCACTTCGTCGACGATTTCGTACTCGTATTCGAGTTCGTCGCCGGCCAGCGGGTGATTGAAGTCGACGCGTGCGCGCCCACCGATGATGGTCTCGACGAAGCCCTGTTCGCCGTCGATTTGCACCTGTGCACCCGGGTAGCGGTCGTCTTCCGGAATCTTGTCTTTGCTGACGGTTCGAACTTCGTCGTCGTCGTACTCGCCAAACGCTTCCTCGGCGGAGACGACGACGCTGCCCTCGTCACCGACTTCGCTACCGATGAGGTCGTCTTCGACCGGCTCGAAGATGTGGCCCTGGCCGATGACGATGGTGCGGGGAGCGAACTCCTGCTGGTCGGTGTCGACGTCTTCCTCTTCTGCGACCTCGACGTCCGTCGTGTCGACGAGGTCACCCTCTTCGACGGTGCGTGCGGTGTAGGCCAGTTTGACGAAGTCGTCCTCCGCGAGTCCGTCTACCTGTGTGTCGTCTGTCTCTTCGTGCTCGGTATCGTCGTCGGCCTCTGTGGCCTCGGAGTCGTTGCTCATACCGTGTCAGTCAGTCGTTGCACTCTTAAGCACAACGCTTCGCCACGCCTTCACCCGCTGGCGTCTCCGCTGTGGCGCAGTTCTGGGATGTTTTTACCCTCTCACCCGCTCTGTCGGAGTATGTACGAAGTCGAGTTGAAGGTGCGTACAGACCACGAAACGGTTCGCGAGCGTCTGGCAGACACTGATGCCACGCGGCGCGAGACGGTCGAACAGATAGACACGTACTACGATGCACCCGACAGGGACTTCGCCGAAACCGACGAAGCACTCCGTATCCGCACCGAGCGCGCCGACGGTGTCACGACCCGTCTCACCTACAAGGGGCCGCTGGTCGAAGCCGCCTCGAAAACCCGAAAAGAAGCCGAGACAGCGGTCGAAGACGCCGACGCGATGGCCGATATCCTATCCGGGCTGGGCTACGAACCGGCAGCCGAGGTGCGCAAAGAGCGCGTCCGCTATGATTTCAGGGGCTACACCGTCACACTGGACAGCGTGGACGGCCTCGGCGAGTTCGTCGAAGTCGAGACCGAGACGGAAACGGACGTTGCCACCGCCCGCAATGGCGCACGCGACGTGATGGACACACTGGGTCTTGACCCCGACGAACAGATTCGTACGTCCTATCTCGGTCTCTTGCTCGACGCCTCGCAGTAATTATATGTCAGTGTATCCTTTTGTACTGGGACATGGACGGACTGGAGACGCTCGAATTTCTCTCGCGGTCGCCGATTCGAATTGACATCTTGCGAGAACTCACAGCGGACGACGAACTGACGCGCGATGCGTTCAGGGGGCGTCTCGACGCGTCCCGGACGACCATCCAGCGCAATCTCGAAGACCTGGTCGAGCGCGGCTTCATCTCCCAGACGAGTCGAAGCTACACTCTCAATGCAGGCGGTGAGCACATACTCGACGAACTACTCGAGAGTCTGGAGGCCGTGCAAGTCGTCCGAGAGTTGCAGCCGTTTCTCGAATGGGTCGACAACGACGACCTCGACTTCTCGCTGCCTCGTCTGGCCCAGGGCGACCTTCTCACTCCGGTGGCAGGTGACCCCTATGCGATGATAAACAGACACGTCGAGAAACTCAAAGAGACGACAGACTGCTGTGCGCTATTACCGTTCACTGGATTACACGCCGCCGAGGCGGGACACGACAAGATCCTCGAGGATGATGTGGAGATTGAACTCGTCGTCGAACCCTCTGTCGTCGAAACGTATCGTTCACGCCAACCGTATCAGGAGATGAACGAGGAATTCGAGACGAACCCGCAGTTCGAAATGCTCGAATACGACGGGGAGGTACCGTTTGCGCTGTGTATTCTCGACGAGACGGTACAGATAATTGTCGCCGACGGTGACGAACCACGGGCGATGGTCGAATCGACCGATAGCACGCTCAGAGCCCAGGCCAGAGCGGTCTACGAGGAGTACAGGGCACAGGCGACGCCGGTCACCCTCACGTCGTAGGGAACGAATATTTCAGCCCAGTTCAGGGGTTCCGAAACATATAGACGCCGTGCATACAAAGGCCGGTAGTAATGACCGAACGGAATATTCACGTACAACGGGCAAGTGGGGACGCAGTCGAAGACCAGGACGTAGAGATAGTCGAGCGGAAGGGAATCGGGCATCCAGACTCTATCTGTGACGGTGTTGCCGAGACGGTCTCGCGTGCACTCGCTCAGACCTATCTCGACCGCTTCGACACAGTGTTACACTTCAATACAGACGAGTCGCAACTGGTCGCGGGGTCGAGTGCGCCCGCTTTCGGTGGCGGTGAGATGCTCGAACCGATCTATCTTCTCATCGTGGGACGGGCAACCAAGGTCTACGACGGCACACGGATTCCAGCAGAGACTATCGGTCTCAACGCCGCCCGGGAGTATCTCGAAACGAACTTCCCGGAACTGGATGTCGGCTCCGACATCGTCGTGGACATCCGTCTCGGCGAGGGTAGCGGCGACCTGCAGGAGGTCTTCGGCGAAGACGGCGCGGTTCCGATGGCAAACGACACGAGCTACGGCGTCGGACACGCACCGCTGACAGAGACCGAGCGAATCGTCTACAACACAGAAAGCAGACTCAACGGCGAGTACGGCGACGACAATCCCGAACTCGGGCAAGACATCAAGGTCATGGGCAAACGCGAGGGCGACCACATCGACGTGACCGTCGCTGTCGCGATGATTGACCAGTACATCGACGACCTGGCTGACTACCAGGCGGCCGTCGAGAGCGTTCGCGAGTACGTCACAGACCTCGCGACGGAGTACACAGACCGAGACGTGACCGTCCACGTCAACACGGCCGACGACTACGAGGAAGGTGCAATCTATCTGACGACGACCGGCACCAGCGCCGAACAGGGCGACGACGGCTCCGTCGGCCGGGGTAACCGCGCCAACGGTCTCATCACGCCGAACCGACCGATGAGCATGGAAGCCACCAGCGGCAAAAACCCCGTCAACCACATCGGCAAAATATACAATCTTCTCAGCACTGAGGTTGCAGAGTCCGTCACCGAAGAGGTCGATGGCATTCGCCAACTCCAGGTACGCTTGCTCAGCCAGATTGGCTCCCCTATCGACCAGCCCCACATCGCTGATGCGACCGTCGTCCCGAACGAGGGTGTCACGCTTGCCGACATCGAGGCCGATATCGAAGCGGCAATCGACCGGGAACTCGCCAACGTCACCGACATCACCCGTCGGGTCATCGACGGTGAACTGGACACGTTCTGATACGGACTGCTGTACGTCAGTACCATGTGTTCTAGTTTAATCGTCTGACTAATACTGGAGCTGAATTCGGCTATTGTCCTGCGGTTTTGTCTGATGCCATGCTAGTTGGGATTACTCTTTGGAGGTTTACAGTAATTTTACGGTAGTACGTTGAATAGCCGTAGTCGTGCCTCCAGACGGATATACGACGATCACGATCCCCGAAGAAACGAGCGAGAAGCTGACTCAGCTCATGATTCAACACGAATTGGAGACACTATCAGAAGCAGTCGAATACGCTGTCAATAGCACTCTCACAAACGACGGCCTCAGCGACGCCGAGTTAGCTCAATTACTGTATCAGCGGTTACGATCCTCTGAGACTCGTTCCTAATCGAAGGACGTAGCCATGATACTGTAAAGTTACTGTAATTC
>CAZFOF010000240.1:0-3839 GCA_964520265.1 uncultured Halobacteriales archaeon
GTTGGTGTCGATCGCCTTTCCCGGGCCGACGATATCGTCCCACCAGGCACGCGCCTGTCCGGCGGTGCCCGACCCGCCACGGTGACCCGCCAGATGTGCGCTCCCCGTGAGGGCGTGACAGACCAAAACTGCGTTGTCGCCGGTGAACTCGCCGTAGGCCTCGTACTCGATTTCGAGTTCGTCGATGGTGCGGCCGCACTCGAACTCGAAGGTGCCGACGGAGACGGTGTCGTGGTCGACGTTCATGCTCCCTCCGTCTCTTCGATGGCGCTGTCCAAATCAGCGACGATATCCTCCGGGTCTTCGATGCCGACAGACAGGCGGAGCATATCGGGCGTCACGCCCGAGGCGCGCTGGTCTGCCTCCGAGAGTTGTGCGTGTGTCGTGCTGGCCGGATGGGTGATGAGTGTCTTCGCGTCGCCGATGTTGGCGAGAAACTGTGCGAGTTCCGTCGTCTCGCAGAGCGTGGCTGCTGCCTCGTAGCCCGCCTCCAGCCCGAAGGTCACCATGCCGCCGTAGCCACCGTCGAGATACGTCTCGGCGGCGTCGTGGCTCTCGTGGTCGGCGAGTCCGGGGTAGTTCACCCACGCCACGTCGTCGTGGTCACGGAGATGCGTGGCGACGGTCATCGCGTTGGTGCAGTGGCGTTCCATCCGGAGTGACAACGTCTCCACGCCCTGCATCGTAACCCACGCGTCGAAGGGTTTCTGCCCGTCGCCGAGACTCCGGACGGCGCGCTGGCGTGCCGCGGTCACGAACGCACGGTCGCCGAAGTCGCGTGCGAAGTTCGTGCCTTCGAAGGCAGGACTCTCGGCACCGATTTCCGGGTACTTTTCGGGGTACTCATCCCACGGGAACGAGCCGTCTTCGAGGAGGACGCCGCCGACGGTCGTGCCCGAGCCATGGAGCCACTTCGTCGTCGATTCCCAGAGAATGTCTGCCCCGTGTTCCAGCGGGCGACAGAGAGCGGGCGTGGCGAAGGTATTGTCGACGAACAGTGGTACGCCGTGGTCGTGGGCTACGTCGGCGATGTCCTCGAACGGCGGGACGACCAGCGAGGGGTTGGCGATGGTCTCGACGTGGACGTAGGCGGTGTCGTCGTCGATTGCCTCGGCGTAGGCCTCGGGGTCGAGTGTGTCCACGTAGCGGACGCCGATGCCGCGGCGAGACGCCATCTGCGAGAAATACGAGTGGGTGCCGCCGTAGATAGACGCCGCAGAGACAATGTTGTCGCCCGCGCTCGCGAGAATCGAGGTGGCGGCGTCGAGTGCGGCCATCCCCGACCCGGTGGCGACTGCGGCGGTGGCCCCTTCGAGACTCGCCAGGCGTTGCTCCAGCATGGAGACGGTCGGGTTGTCGAACCGAGAGTAGACGTTGCCCTCCGCCTCCAGCGCGTAGCGGTCGGCCGCGGTGTCGGCGTCGTCGAAGACGTACGATGTGGTCTGATAGATTGGCGGGGCACGGGCCCCTGTGGCGGGATCTGCGGTCTCCTGCCCGGCGTGGACACAGCGTGTCCCAAAGCCCCGTGTGTCCGCCTTCCGGTCGTCGCTCATGTTTGACACTCATATATCTCTACGTATCTATAACCACGAGTTACGGCAAAAATCTCAGCGTGAGTGATTGACACGCATGGGCGGTCGGAGTGGCGGTGCTCTCGTCGAGAAATGCTCGCTCCCACTGGTCGCTGTGCGTTCCTCGTCTGCTCAAATCTCCGCGTGGAGTTTCCTTCAGCGCGAACGGCTCGCTGTCGCTCGCGGTGTTGCGCTGAAGAGAAACGTCCGGACGGAGTCCAGCATGAGCGAAGCGAATGCTGGGCACGTCCGGACCGAACCACGAAGCGGGTGCTGAGCAACGCGAAGCGCCCGCGAGAAGTGAGCGTCCGGACGGAGATTTGAACTCCGGTCCCTGGCTCCGCAAGCCAAGAGGATAGTCCACTACCCTACCCGGACTCACTATCGGGTAGCGGGGTACCGACTAAAGGGGTTACGATTCACGGGGCGGAGAATGAGTTATAGCAATCAGCATTCTTATAGGGATTCATCACCTCGTTCCGGTATGGCAGAGCGGGCCGAGTCCGGAGACAAACACCCCGACCTCTCCAAGCTCGACGGCGCTACAAATATTCTCCTGTTAGCCCCGTCACTCGGCAGCCACGGAACGGACGCCGGACTGCGCTTGCTCACGCGAACACCGCCAGCGGAGACGAACGTGCTCTCGGTGTCGTACGTCGAGACGGCCGGAGAGTTCGTCAGTCGCTGGAACCAGAAAACCGGCACCGCACCGGGCCGTGGCGGGTTCGTCGCGGTCGGTGAATCAGAAGGGAGCGTCGACGACCCGGCGTGGGCAGTGCGAACCGTCGAAAACCCGGCAGACCTGACCGGCGTGGGAATCGAACTCAGCGAACTCCTCTCGGGACTGGCCAAAGCCGCAGACGACGGCGAACACATCACGTTTTGTTTCAACTCCATTACGTCGCTACTCCAGTACGCCGACGTACAGCGCGCGTTTCGGTTCCTCCACGTCGTGACCGGCCGCGTCAAGACTGTCGGCGGCACTGGACACTACCACCTCGACCCCGAAGCCCACGACGCGCAGACGATGGCGACGCTGAAAGGGCTCTTCGACGCCGTCGTCGAGGTCGACCAGGACGGCAACTGGGACATCCAGCGATAGCTCAAAAGAGGCTTTGAGTCTACGCAACTGCCTTTTTATAGGGGGGCGTCTGTGCAGATATGGATCGACGACAGTTCATCCGACGGACGAGTGCACTCGGTGCGCTCGGTCTCGCAGGCTGTACAGGCGAAGGCAACAACCAGGGCAACGGCGACAACACTGGCAACGGTGATGACTCACCGACAGAGACGTCGACCCCGGAACCGGTCGAGGTAACCGGACAGTCCATCGAGACGGTCGAATCCGGGTGTCGGGATGGCGATGACAAGAGCACATCTACCGTCGAGACAGACGAAGCGAGCCAGACGGTGACGATTACCGGGACACTCGCCACGTCACAGCCGTGTTACGAGGCGACGCTGTCGACCGTCGAGTACCACACCGACGACGCGATGCTCAACGTCGCAGTCACACCGGAGAGCACCGAGGAAATGTGCGTCGACTGCCTCGGAATGGTCGAGTACGAGGCCACCATCGAGTTCTCCGGTGGTGTGCCGGAGACCGTCGACGTGAGTCACGAGGACGCTGCAAACGGTGGACACGGCGACGGAGAAGACGACGGTGAACACTCCGACGACCACGCGGGCGGTGACTCGGATACGCCCTCGCTGGTCGACTCGGAACTGTCTGTGACCGACGTCAGCGGCAGTGCCAGCGAGACGACCGCCGATGCGTCGTTCGATACGGAAATGAACACCGTCACCGTCACCGGCACCATCCAGGGCAACAACGGCTGTAAGACGGCCACGCTCGGCAACGTCACCTACAACGAATCTGACGACCACCTGACCGTCGACGTAGAGACCACAGACCGCGAGGACACGGGAATGTGTACACAGCAACTCGTCTACATCGACTACGAGGCGACGATTACCTTCGAGAAGGGTGTACCCAAGGAAATCAGCGTCCAGCACGACGGCAACGGCGTGATGAGTGGTGCCCACGGAAGCGCCTCGGCGGCCCCGCCAGACGACCAGTCCTGAGCGTAGCTTTTTGTCCCATCGGGGAACCACCCCGTCGCAGTGAACGACACCGCACCGGTCGGCAACGGAACCGACCACAGAACCGCAGGACAGCAGCCCCGCGTCCGGGCAACGACAACGCTTAAACAGCCGCCAACCCTGCCATGAGTACAATAATGGGTGCGATTGAGGATATCTACGCAG
>CAZFOF010000241.1:0-3798 GCA_964520265.1 uncultured Halobacteriales archaeon
ATGCGGAAGATTTCCTCGCGTTCCTGCTCTTCGAGTTTCTGCTCGATGTACTCCTGGTTTTCGCGGAGGTCTGGGAGCAGCTTGAATTCGAGTGCGTTGACGCGGCGCTTGGTCGTCTCGATTTCCTCGAGCATCTTTTTCATCGCCGTTTCGACTTCGGCGGCGAGGATGATGTTCTCCAGCAGTTCCTCGTAGGCGTCGGCCGCTTCGTCGATGCGGGCGCTCGTCCCCAACACACCGTAGCCACGCTCGTCGAGGTCTTTTTTGACTTTCGAGGATTCGATCTGCGGGACGACGACACCCATGATGTTCTTCGACTGCGTCGTCAGTTCTGGATGTTCTTTCAGCGCTGCGGCCGCGCCGCGGCCGGCCACGTCGCCGTCCATCGCACGCGCCATGTCGATGGCCTGCTGTGCCCGCTCGTAACTCGCGTCCATCCCCTCGCGGACATCCTGTGCCTGGTCGAGAATGTCCATGAACTCCATGATGAGTCCGTCGCGTTTCTTTTCGAGGGTGTCGTGCCCACGCTCCGAGAGTTCGATGCGATCCTCAATCTGCATCAGATTCTTCCGCGTGGGTTTGACGTCCTTAGCCATTACAGGGCTCTACCAGAGCCACTCAGTTAATCCTTTTCAGTCTGCTCGCCTGTCGCGTCCCCACTATCCTTGCGCCCGTAGTGGTATTTCGAGAGATAAAACGCGCCAGCACCGGCCACCCACAGGACACCGACCGGCATCGTCGGCCCACCGAACTTGTAGAACTGGTAGGTGCTGATAGCCAACAGCAACAGCAACAACACCAGAAACGCGTTGCGCGCGCTGCGAAGGACGATGTCGTCGGCGGGCATTGCCCACGCTATCGGGTCGAGGACTGTAACCCCACCGGTCACGGCTTCAGCCGTTGGTGGCTGCCGTCGGCGGCCACTGCCAGATACCCTGTGCGCGGTCGATGAGTATGACGACGACAGTGTGGGGCAGTGTCAACACCGCAATCGCGACCAGATACAACCCGGTCGCATCCGCCAGATTCGATAGCGAGATGCCCGTCTGCCCGAGTAATGCCCCTGCAAAGGCCAGTGCCAGTACCGTCGGCACCGCAGCCTCCAGTGTGAACCGCCAGAGTGCCCGCCCGAAGCGATGCTCGGCGATAGCGTCGACTGACTGCCCGTCCAACAGCAACACCCGCGCGATGTGTCTGACCGAGTGCCACAGACAGAAGTAGACCCCGACGGCGAGGACGGGGGGAACAGTCATGAACACGACCCAGAGCAGTCCACACTCGACGGCGTCCAGTCGCCAGCCCTGCCGGTCTGTTGCGCGCGTCCACCCGCGCGCGAGCGCGAGTATTGTAACCAGCCCGAACGCTGCCATCAACAAAAGTCGTGGCCAGGCATCGAACAGCCACCAGGAACCGACCTCCCCGCCGAAGGGGGCAACGAAGGAACCGACCACCTCGCGGTACCGCCCCGGAAAGCCCAGAAGCGGCACGACCATCGGGAGGCCGCCACGGACGACCACAGTCAGCACCTGCTGGGTGAAATCGTCGACGTGGTCGACCACGTACAACCCCTGGAGGACGTACAGTACGCCCTGGCCCCAGTGAAACCACGTCAGCAGAACGAACAACACTGCAGCGGGAACGGGTGCCACGACCCACAGTCCGAGATACGCGACACCGAAGCAGAGATAGAGGACTGACACCACGGCAATCCCCCGGAGGTCGACACTCCCCTGTCGTGCCCGGGGGAGTGCAGTGTAGTCGACCGCACCGTGTGGCATCCCGAAGATGATGGCGCTGGCGACGAGTGGCAGATAGCGGTAAGTCACCGGAATCGACGGCAGCAACAACGAGAGTGGGACGAGTGCAGCCAGCGGTGCCCACCCCAGCCACACCGACGCCCGCCCGAGTGCGGTTCGGGCGGTCTGCCCCGAGACGACACCATCTGTTAATCCCATCGTGCAATCACCCAGCGGAGGAGTACGAGCCCCTGTACGATGAACAGCGACGTACACAAAAAGAAGGCTCCTTCCTCTATCGGCAGTCCAGCGACGGTGAGTTCAGTCGAGTACTCTGGGGCAATCGTCCACAGTCCTTCCGCGATAGCGAACCGGTCGATGGTCGAGAGATACACGACTGGCACGGCGACCATGACAGCGACGCGCCGACGAATCGCCACCAGATACCGCCAGCCCACTGCCCAATGGAGGGCAAAGACGGGCGCTGCCCACACCAGAATCGCCCCGAGATAGAACGTCGACTGCGGCCCGAGCAGACAGAGGAGACCCACCAGACCGACGGAAACACCGGCGAGTAGTCCGACGATGCGGTCTCGCCAGGTGTGGCCGACGGTGGTATCGATAGCACCCGCATTGTAGAACGTCCAGATGCCGACGAGGATGGACTGAAGCACGACGAAGAGATACTCGCCCAGTGGCATCTCTCCGATACGCATCGTGACGGTGCCCTCACCGTACGACCACACACCCTCAGCGATGAGGTAGTTGTCCCACGGCGTCGTGTAGACGAGTGCGATTCCGACGAGCAACGCGACACCGCCAACCTGAACGCGCCACGAGGAGTGCCGTCGCTTGGCCGTCACGACCGACGTGACTGCCAGTAGTGACAGCGGCAAGATGACGAACAGGCCAAGAAAATCGAGATATGTGAGTGCGGGTGCCATGAGATTCTTTCCGCTGGGCAACTGTTCGAACACGAGGAAACGGAGTGTGTTATACTCCGTGGTCAGTCGTCAGCCGGATCGGCAGCAGCGCCCGATGTCGCTTCGGTGATTGCGTCACGTGCGCTGAGCAACACGAAGCCGAAGCCGATTTTCGCCGTCACGTCGAGTACGGCAAAGCCGACAGTTTCGACGCCCAGCGAAATGATTTCGAGTCCTTCCGACCCCACAATCCACCATGCCGGGTAAATCAGCCACAGGACGAGAATCATCAGCCGGAGCGTGCTGAACGTCGACTTTGCCGCCTCTGGCAGTTGTCTTGCGCGCTCGCCGAGGACGCTGAACAGGAAGTACAGCAACACCAGCAGGAACGCCGTGGAGACGCCCCACCAGATGAGTCGCTGGACTTCCGTTCCGACTGCAGCCGCGTTGCCTGCGAGGTCGCCGGTCAGCGTCGCGATTGCACCAGTCCCGATCATCGCGGCGTCGAGACCGACCAGTGCCGCAAGCTCGTTGCGGGTCGCCCCGGCGAGCAAGCCGAGGTCAAGCAACAGCAACGGCGTTGTGAAGAACCAGTCTGTGTACCGGGCCCAGTAGATGAGCCGTTCTTCACCACCGACGGTGACGACTGTCGCACCGTACCCCAGCGCCATCGCGAGGTAGTTCACGAACGCGATGGCCGCGATGAAGATGGTGACGATGTAAAACTCCTGCAACCGCTCGTTCTGTTCACCCCATCCCATTCCGATGAAGGCCAACATTCCGAGGAACATTCCCGCTGTTCCAAGCCACAGTGCCGGCTCAACGAGACCACCTTCTGTGGCTAACAGTTCTGCTACTGTACTCTGTGCCACTGCGTTCACTCCTGCTTGCAGTATCATAACCCGACTTGTACTAGTCGGGTGATACAGTTACCTATATATCCAAACTGTTGGGGTATAATTCACAGATGTCGGGAGAGAACCCCTCTAGTCTGCGAATTTCGGGAATACAGAAATGGATTCGTCGTGGGAAGTCCACGCTGGCCGACAAAACAAAGCGTGTGACTTAGGCTTCTGCTTCGACCGTCTCTTCGTCTGCGTCTTCGACGTAGTACTGCTCGATGTTCTCCTCGTCGACGC
>CAZFOF010000242.1:0-3796 GCA_964520265.1 uncultured Halobacteriales archaeon
GACGAGTGCCGTGGCAATCAGCGGCCGCACTGACGGAACGCTCATTCGGCAAACCGACAGTGACCGTGATTACACCAATCCGGATGACGTCGCTGATTGGACGCTTGCACTCGATGTCAACCAGACCCGTGCCTACCGTCTCAACATCTCTCGTGGTGATTTAGCCACCTGTAACCGATTCACCGATTGCTTCGTCGCGAACGTGACTAATGGTTCAAAGGAGTGGAAACTATCTGTCAACGACAGTAGCGGGGTCACGGTCGCAGTTGACAACGGCACGACCAGGGAGGCCTGTGATCCCGTTGCCGAGGAGTACGTTGTCGTTGACGTGACCGCCGGGACTGTCGACGGAGACCCCTGTCCAGCGCTGAACTTCAGTAATGCCCCTGATACTGGCTATGACATCCTCTATCGAAACGGAGACGACATTGCTGGAACGTACTCCCTCGTCGTCGATAATAGCTCGATTGCGACTGGCTCGTTGCCAGCCGATTACACGCCGACTACGGATCCGAATCCGACGGCGACGCAGGCTCTGTACGCGCTTACTGTCGCGTACGACTATCAAACGGCACAGTTAAATTACAGTTCGTCTGTTCAGGTTGCTCCGGGTGAGCCAGATGAGTAGTCGTGGTGTCTCGACGACGCTGAACTACACGCTCACGCTCGGTATCTCCACTATCCTCATCGTCGGATTGCTGACTGCTGGCGGTGATTTCGTCGAGAGCCAGCGCAACAGCGTCGTCGACTCGGAGATGGAGGTTATCGGCGAACGTCTCGCTGAAGATATCGGGACTGCAGACCGTCTCGTCCAGATTCAAAACGGTTCCACAGTCGTCAATGTCACTTCGTCACTTCCGAGTACAGTGTCAGGTTCGTCGTACAGTATCGGGGTTGTGACCACCAGTGGTAACACGACACTGGAACTGACCAGCGACGCAATCGACAGGACGGTTACGACGAACGTCCCCAATTCCACTGCGATTTCGTCGACGACGGTCAACGGGGGCACCCTGGAAATCACATACAACCAGTCTGCCGACCAGTTGGTGGTCAAAGATGCGTAACGACAAGCGGGCAGTCAGTGAGGTACTCGGCTACGCGCTCGTGTTCTCGCTCGTCATCACGACCGTTGCAATCGTCACTGTCAGCGGTCTCGGGCAACTACAGGACACTCGGGACAACGAGCAGTTGAACAACGCAGAGCGGGCATTCGATTTGCTGTCGACGAACATGGACGATATTGCGAAACGCGGGGCGCCGAGTCGCTCGACGGAGATCCGTCTGACGGAGGCTCAGCTAGATGTCACGAATCCAATCACCGTCTCCTTTGAGGGAGAGGATACAGGGAATCCGACTGCTAACAACTTCAGCGAGTCCTACGAGGTCTGGCCGATAATCTACCGGAGCTCGAACAGCGATTCGGCCGTCGTCTATTCGGCCGGTGCCGTGTTCCGGACACAATCAGATAGCGGTGTTGCGGTTCAGGAACCGTCGCTGGTGGCTTCGAACGACCGCGTCGTCGTCCCCCTCATCTTGACCCGCTCCCGGAACACACAGAGTCTCGCCGGTGGCACGACTCGCATTCGCGCCACTCGTTCGGATTCCAGCATTCTCGTCTCGGATGTGGACGGCACGTACGAAGACGTGTATATGAATATCACGTCACCGCGGGCCGAAATCTGGAACCGAACACTCTCCGATTACGACGCTTTCGACTGTCAGCTCAACACTACGTCAACGCCGAACCGCGCCGATTGCCACGCTGAGAACCCACAGAGAGTCCATATCTCGCTGATAAAAATCGACTTCGGCGTCGCTGACTAGTCGAAGGTCACTTCGACGTTGTTCTCGGTGATGTGAAGATAGGTAATGTACTCGGCTCCACTGGCAGTATCGAAATCCAGGTTTCCTGTCGAGCCAGATTCGTCAATACGGCTACTTCCCCCCGGGCCGTCTGTCACTTGGAGGTTGAAATTCGGGCCGAGCAATTGGAGATAGTGATTGACCAGGAACCCGAGTTCTTCTGTCTCTCCGGTCGTGTAATTCCCCATATCGACAGTTCCGTTGTCGTGTAACGTAAACGAGTTCGTCTCGCTGTCGACGTCTAGGCTATCGATGTCTGGCCCGTAGTACCACTTGTTGTTGTTGCCAGTCAGTTGGATATCGTTGTATTCCAGTTCCGTATCACTCATCAAACTGACATTGAGCATATAGTTGTCACAGTTGACGTTGAAATCCGTATTATCGATCGAGCCGTCGTTCGTATCGTTGGCGTTGACACTCACGTTCTGCCACTCCTCGTGGATGGTCTCGCTTCCAGACGTGTTGTAGTAGTAGATACTCATGTCGATGTCGCCGTTGAAGTTCTGAGGACTGCCACCCTTGCATTTCCCATCTGAATAGAAGTGAAACTCGAGTTGCTCGTTGCCGTTGTCGGCGTAAAATGCCCAGTGCATATTGTTGAAATTTTTTCCGCTGTTATCGGCTGAGAGGTTGAGCGTATATTCGTTGACCGGGTGGTCGTCACCGATGCCGTTTACTCCGAGGCCGTTACCTTCGGCTGGCATTTCGAAATCTCCGACACTTCCTGAGAGGGTGGTGAGTTCGACACTCACGCGATTCTGGCTATCGTCGACCGTCACGTTGCCATCGGTTCGCTGCCGAAAGTAACTCGCCCAGCCCTGGTAGTACTCGCTTTGTACCGTGACGTCGACAGTGCCGTTCACCACTGGGTTGGTATACGGGTCGTCAGTCCCGTTGTACGGCGCGCCGACTTCGTTCGTGCCTGGTGTTTCCCCTGTCTCGTTTGGATACACCCGCTTTGTTTCGCTCGAACGGTCGATAGTTGCAGTCGTCCCGGCGCCGGTCGATGCCGAATTCCGGACGCGGACGACCGGCAGCGTGAGCGTTGCACCCCGATAGTGGAACTCGGGTGGTGAGACCATGATTGCCGCCCCGATGCCGCTTTTCCGCCAGACACCACCGCCCTGGTAGGCGATCTGAACGTCGTTGTTCGTATAGACGACCGACCCGAGTGACCTGTTGAAAATCACTTCGTCATCGTTGCTTCCGCTGTAATTGCTGTGCGTCACCCGGAGCCAGCCACTGTCTGAAAAGCTCTCGATGTCTCCGCTGTCCTGTCCGAACGAGACAGTCTGACTGGGGGAGTTCCCCAGTGCGACCATCGCTGTTCGCGTGTTGAACAGCGTCATCGAATTCTCCGCACGCTCGAGTTCTGAAGTGGTCTGTGTGTCGCTGAGTGCTGTCTCGCCGAGTGTAATCACAACTGCTGTTCCGGTGAGAACCATCCCCAAGACGAGCACTAACCCGAGTACTGTTGCTTGCGAGCGCCCCCCCAGGAGCGACTCGCCCCCCGCCCCGCTCTGAGAGCCCATTGTCGGGGGTACGACGTAGAACATCATAAGTCACCGGGTGCTCGTCAACTAATTGCTCATAACGTACACGCGTGCGGTGCCAATACGAGCACCTATCTGCTCGTCAGGTATCCTCGCCGACGGTCGGAGTTGGAAAGGGTAATATGCATCGACGCAAGAGAATTCCCTGGGAACGCACGGCTGCAAATCTGACTCGCCGTCCCCTTGGACGGCTTGGGATTGCGGCAGTGTCGCGTCACACGACGTAACACGCGGCGACAGTAGTCGCCTGCCAACGAGCGGTCTGTGCAGTTCCAATACAAGTATGGCACGAATGCACTCACGCCGCCGCGGCTCGTCCGACTCGGACAAGCCCGTGGCAGACGAACCGCCGGAGTGGAGTGACGTAGACGAAGACG
>CAZFOF010000243.1:0-3776 GCA_964520265.1 uncultured Halobacteriales archaeon
CGGCGTAGCCCAGCCTGATGGAGATGCCGCGTTTCATCTCCTCGGAGTGCTGGTCTGTCCACTGGCCGCTCAACGCCTGGACCAGGGTTGTCTTGCCGTGGTCGACGTGGCCGACGAGTCCGATGTTCACCTCCGGTTGCTTGTTGGCTGTCATCTCGACAGTAATCCTGCTAAGGATTCGCCCCCTGCCGGTGATAAACCTACTGTTTGCGTACGCATCGCTGCACGCCTGCGCCCGACCGCTTTTGTCCACGCAGTGCCGAACGACGGGCGTGCAGGAGTTCGGCTTCGAACTGGCGCTGTCGGCCCATCTCGAACGCGAGCGTGACGCCATCGTCTCTCGCCAACTCGGTGGTAGCGTCACCGGCCAGCGCATCCTCGACAGCGTGGTCGTCGACCCCGGACCCGACTTCGCCGAGCGGGCCGCCATCACCGCCGAGACGATTCCTGCCGCCGCTATCGAGGGACCGGTCGGCCCCGGTCACGCCCGTCTCTGGAAGCGAGCAGTCGACTGTCATCCCGACCGCGCCCGGACGGTCGTCGACCGTGCCGTCGATATCGGCTTCTTCGAGCGTGAGCGCCGCGCCGGCCGCGAGTACGTCCGACAGACGGCCCGCTACCCCGACGAGTGGTTCGACTCGCTGGTCGCCATCGAGAACAAGCCGGACCTCGGTCGGCCGGGCGACCTGGAGTGGCAACTGCGGACCGACGTCTCGCTCGCGCTGGTCGACGAAGTCGTGCTGGCGACGGCCTCACACGTCACTGGCGCGCACCTCAATCGCATCCCGGCAGAAGTCGGCGTCTGGGAGTTCGACCCCGAAACAGACACCCGCACCGTCGTCCGCGAGCCGACGCCGCTTCCGACCGGCGCGGCCGGTGTCGAAGTGCTCGAACGCACCCCGGCACGGACGGACATCGCCGTCGCAACTCCATCGGAGAAACGCCGCACTCGCCGCCGTCTCGCCGAGCGAGCCTACGGCAAGGGCTGGCGAACCTACGAGTTCCCGGCGTGTGCCCGCATCGCTCCCGACGACGACGGCCTCCCGTACTGTCCGTGGCACGACCGGATGGTGCGACCGACGACCGACTGTGGGGCCGACTGTGCGGGACACGACCCTGCCGACCCGCCGACCGACGAGACGGCGACACTCCGCAGTTCGCGCACTCCCTGGGTCGCAGACCCCGAGGGACGCTCGCGCCGACAGGTCAGCCTCGACCGATTCTCCGACGCGGAGTGACTGCCTGCGCGGTGCTCAGTCACGGCCGAGTCTGGCCTCGATTGTCTCGGCGTAGATGGCAAATGCCACGTACACGACGGCGAAGACGACGGCAAACAGTCCCGTCTCGACAGTGTCGACGCTCCCGTCGACCACCAGCGAGATGGCAGCGTAGGCACCCGCGCCGACGACCAGAATGACGCCCACTGCGAGTCTCGGTCGCTGCTGGATGATGTCGTCTGACTCTTCCACGCTCGCACTCAAGACCTGCGCGACAAAAACAGTGCGGCCCTAAGACGACGTGGCGTTATCGAGCCAGCCGGGTTCTTCGACGGTCGTCGAGCCGGTCTCTGTCAGTGTAACCGTCACGTCCAGTGTCTGCCCACGCTGCTCGTCGCTGGTGCCCAGTGTGAGCTCTCGGACGACGCCGTCGCCGTCAACGAGCAACTCCCCGTTGGTCACCGTGGTACTCGATGGGAGCCCGAATGCCGTTCTGTTCTCGACGCCGGTTGCGGTGTAGACGGTCACGGTGGTGCCGTCTCGGGTCTCGGTGCCGTTTTGCTCCCACGCGACGCCATCGATGACCGGCGCGTAGTTCTGTGGGAAGTCAGTGACGTTCACCGCTGTAATCCCCTGAATATTACTGCCTTCTCCTTCTCGTGTATCGTAGCTGGTGTTTCCTGCAATCGTCTGCTTGCGGTAGGACGTATCCCCGTCGGTGTAGACGACGGAACTACTTGCCTGGCTTTCACCGCCGCCGCCAGCCCGTTGCTGTTGGCGCTCTCGCAGTCCTTGCTCGCTCTCGAAGTCGACCTGTATCGTCATCTCACTGGTCGTCGTAACCTCGATGCTCGCTTGACTGATAGTGACGTTCGAGCTCTGTTCGACTGTGTAAGAGCCTGCACTCTCGACGGCCTCCGTGGTCGCCTCGTCCAGCGTCTCGCCGTCGAGGTCTGCGCCGCTGACACCGTAGCCGTCACCGCCGCCGTCGCCGCCCAGACCGAGGCCACTGCACCCGGCCAGTGCCACGAGCAGTACCATGGCTGCTGTCGCGCCGATACGTTTCGATGCTGTCTGTTCCATACGACTTTCTGTGGGAGTGGCCACAAACGACTGTCGGTACTGCTAGAGGCGGTACTGTTCGCCGTCGACCGCCAGCGCGTCGCCGAAGGCCCGCTCCGGTGGCGGAAAATGTGAGATGTGAACGATACGCAGACGGTCGGCGTCGAGGTCGTCTGCGAGCGCTCGTGCGCCCTCGAATGTCATGTGTTTCGTCCCGAAGGTTCGCGGCGTCCCGCTTGCGTCGTGGTGCTGGCCGCCGCGGGGATGTGCCTCACAGAACTCGGCGTGGACGATGCCGTCGGCCACGAGCAGGTCGGGTGCTACCAGTGCCTCCCGAGAGCGTGCGGGAATGTCGTAGGTCGTATCTCCCGACAGCGAGAGCTTTGCGCCCGTCTCCGGTTCTTCGACGACCAGCCCATAACACGACAGCGGCGGGTGGTCGACGGGGACGAGTCGACACCGAAACCCCGCGGCGCTGAAGGGTTCGAGTGGCTCCTGGCCGCGGACGTCGAGTGCATCGAGATAGTCGAACTCATCAGCGACGGTCTCTGCGACGCTTTCGCCTGTCGCTGGGTCGTCTTCGCTGGCGGCGTAGACGGGAAACTCGTGTGTCAGACGGAAGACGTTGCCCATGCCGTGGAGGTGGTCGAAGTGGATGTGCGTGACGATGGCGGCGTCCGGGACAGCGAGACCCTCCCGGAGGAACTGCTGGCGGAAGTCGGGACTGAGGTCGACGAGCAGCGTCTCGTCGGTGCGTTCGTTACGGATGTGAACGGAAAAGCGGGTGCGCTCGACGCCGCGGTCGCGTGCCTCGACGCAGGTCTCACAGTCACACCCGACCGTCGGCGTCCCCGTCGTATCACCGGTTCCCAGTAGTGTGACTTCCATTATCTCTCCGGACGTACTCGGGACGCCTAAACGTCGCGTCTCGCAGACAAGACTCGGCGGTTTCTTGTCGGTTCGCGCTGTCGAGGTTGGTATGCCAAAGGCTGCTCTCGTCGTACTCGCAGGTACAGACACTCCTGCAGACGCCGGTCGCGTCGTCAACGCTATGTCGATTGCCAGAGAGTTCCTCGAGGCGGGCGACGACGTTCGGCTCATCTTCGACGGTGCCGGAACCCAGTGGATACCGATTCTCGAACGCACCGAGTACGAGTATCACGACCTCTATCTGGCGGTTCGTGAGACAGTCGCCGTCTGTGACTACTGTGCCAGCGCCTACAGCGTCGGCAAGGCCGTCAATGCCGCGGGTATCGAGCGTCTCTCGACCAACGAGGGCCACCCCAGCATTCGCTCGCTCGTCGCCGACGACTACGAAATTATGACGTTTTGAGATTCATACGGACTGCTGTACGTCAGTACCGGAGTGACCGCACGAGTGCGGTCGTCCCGGAACACAGGTAGCAATCCGTCTCAGTGGTCGTGGCCGTCACTGCCGCTGATGTCTCCGCCGGCGACCAGTGCGTCGTGGTCGCCGTCGATCATGTCCATATTCTT
>CAZFOF010000244.1:0-3760 GCA_964520265.1 uncultured Halobacteriales archaeon
TGTCGACCCGCATCGTCATCCGGAAGATGCCCTCGCGGACGGCCTGGTCGAGGTCTTCGATGTTTATCGAGCGCTCGAAGAGGAGACTGGTGACTTCGGCGATGAGACCGGTGTCGTCCTCCCCGACGACGGTTATCTTGGTGAACTCGTGGGTCATCTCACCCACCCCACGAGGGTCACAGACGGCGTCATTGTGAAACGCGAGGGTAGCCGGCAGTCAAAAGCTTTCGTTTCGGGCCATTTGGCACCAACACTTTTTAACTACCGCCACTACCGGACTGACAGTGACTAACGGCGACGACCTCACTGTGCTGTGTGTCGACCCCGAACCGACGACGGCGGCGGCGTTGAGCGAACAGGCCGGATTCGAGGTGTACGAGGCCGACAGCATTGATGCAGCAGTGGAGACAGCACCCACGGGCGACATCGACTGCGTTGTCGCCGAGTACGAACTCTCGGACGGCACCGGGTTCGAACTGTTCGAGTCAGTCCGTGAGCAGTCTCCTAACGCCGCCTGTATTCTCTACACCGACAGCGACCGCTCGGAGTTAGAGACGGCGGCCGTCCAGGAGACCGTCGCGGAGTTTTTCCCGAAAGATACCATCGACGACGACCGACTCGCCGCCATGGTACGCGACGCCGTCGTCAACCGGACGCAGGTCGGCTTCCCGTTACCGGAAAACGAAGACGAGCGACTCGACGCACTCGCTGAGTACGACGTGGGGGCCTTCGACGCACAGGAGACCTTCGACAGACTCTCCGAACTGGTCGCAACACAGTTCGACATCGCTGTGGCCTTCGTCGGTCTCGTCCACGAGGTCGAAGAACGCTTTATCGCCTGTCACGGTGCCGACTGGGAGTCGCTACCTCGTGAAGACAGCATCTGTACGTACGCGGTACTCGACGACGACGTGACCGTCATCGAGAACGTCCAGGACGACCCCCGCTTCGAGCACAACGAGACGCTGAGGCAACTGGATATCCGCTCGTATGCGGGTGCGAACATCACAGCACCCGACGGCACTGTCATCGGCGAACTCTGTCTCATCCACGACGAGCCTCGCAGCTACACCACAGCGGAACGCCGCACCCTCCAGTTGTTCGCCGACGAGGTGTCCGAACAGCTCACGCTCCGTCGCAAACTCGCCGAGCGGGAGGAGAACCAATGAGCCAGACACACGACGGCGTCTACGAGTTCGATTCGCTCCCGCTGAAGCCAGTGGAAGCAGGGACGAACCTGCTTGTCACCGGCCCCAGTATCGGCGGCGCGCAAGGCCTCGCGATGCAGTTACTCGGCTGTCGGGAGGAGGAGGGCCTGTTGTTGGTGACGACCACCGCCGACGGCACAGAGGCGATTGCCGACTACGAACAGACAGGGCCGCGGTACAACTCCTCCCGGATGGCCGTTGTCGACTGTACGGAGAACAGTCAGGACGACGACACGCGGAACATCCACGCAGTCGGCTCACCGAGTGACCTGACCGGTATCGGTATCGCATTCTCCTCGCTGTACGAGAAACTGTACGGTACAGGTGTCGAGCGTGTCCGAACAGGGCTGCTCACACTCGCTCCGCTCGTGATGTACACCGACGACATCCAGCCGCTCTATCGGTTTCTGCATACGGTCACGGGTCGCATCCGGACGGCGAACGGACTGGGTATCTCCGTCATCGACCCCGAAGCACAGGACGAACGCACGTTCCGGGCGCTCACACAGCCATTCGACGGCCAGATTCAGGTGCGGGAAGAGGAGGGCCGGCGTGAACTCCGCTGTCGTGGACTGGCCGACCAGCCAAGCGGCTGGCAACCCGTCGAGCAGTAACCGACTCAGCGTCGGGGAAATTTGTTAGTGTCTGCTACATCGACGTTCGAGACATGGGACGGAACCTGGACGACGTCGACCGGAGTATCCTCTACTTGCTTCAAAAGAATGCTCGTAGTACAACAGCCGAAACAATGGCCGACAAGGTCGGCGTCTCGGCCAGTACCATCCGCAACCGAATCGACCAACTCGAAGACGACGGCATCATCAAAGGCTATCACCCGGAGATAGATTACGAAGCGGCCAATCTCCCACTGCAAATCACGTTCGTCATTTCCGCGCCACCGACCGACCTGGAACATTACTCGGAGAAGATTCGGGAGATTCAGGGCGTAATCGATGTTCGTGAAATGCTGACTGGGCGACGGAACGTCCACGTCGACGTGGTTGGAACGAGTACGAGCGAGGTGACGCGAATCACTGACGCTATCCACGACATTGGTGTCGAAATCGAGTCGTCGGAGATGATGAGACAGCGGCACGTGCAACCGTTCAACCACTTCTTCCTGCAAGGGACAGAGGACATGGACGCGCGCGCCAGCGAGTCGGACGAAGATGACGGGCCTGCAACTGAATGACCAACGACTGATTTCGGGATTCCACAGATTTTGAGTCCAAAATCGGGAGAATTATCAGCATATAGTCCGGGAAGACACAGTATTTCCGGGTCAGAGTTGCGTTTTCCAGAATACATAGGTGAGCGTTCACAACATCGTTTTACCGGTTCTTGTTCTATGAGCTACTGAAATGTAGCCATTGGAGACAACGACTCGACACGGTGGATACCTCATCAAAACATGAACGACAACACCTTCGACGCGCTCGCACACGAACAGCGCCGAACGCTCTTGCTCGACATACTCGAGTCGAATCCGCAGGACGAAACGTGTGGATCACTCAAAAGAAAATCAGCATCGACCGATGCCGAGCACGGAGGACAGATGGCGATGTATCACAGTCACTTGCCCAAACTCGAAGACTACGGCTACATCGAGTGGAACAAGGACACTCACGAAGTCGTCGAAGGGCCACGATTCGAGGAGATTCGGCCACTGCTCGAATGGGTGGACGACCACGCAGAGATAGCCGACCAGAGCGGCCAGTGCAAACCATGAAACCGAAGAAAACAGACACAGAACTCCTGAATACCGCCGTCGAGCGGGGGTACTTCAGGGTACCTCGACAAACATCGTTAGTGGACATTGCCGACGCACACGACATGTCAGACGTCGAAGCGTCCAAACAACTCCGGAGCGAGATTGACACGGTACTTCGTGAGCATCTTGACGGATTTGACGCCACCGTCGCTACCGAACAAAAGTGACTCTGCCCAATTCGAGACACGGTGCAGGTGGCTGAACAACGGAGGGCTGCAGACGGTTCGATGACACGCTGGGCAGCCAGGCCGAGACCAATCACACGTTCTCGGATGCAAGTCGCATCACAAGTGTTTTCGCCGCCGCCGTTCGTGTCTCGACCGATGACAGCCTACACCGCGACCGTCACCGTCCGGCTGAAACACGGGGTGCTCGACCCGGAAGCCGAGACGACACAGCGTGCGCTCGAACGGCTCGGATTCGAACTCGACGACCTGCGCTCTGCCGACCGCTTCGAACTCGACCTCGAAGCCGATAGCGACGAGGCGGCCCACGACCGTGCAGAGGAGATGACCGAGCGACTGCTCGCCAATCCGACTATCCACGACTACGAGGTCGACGTCGAAAAGCGATGACAGTCTCTGTCCTGCAATTTGGCGGCTCGAACTGCGACCGCGACACCGTGAAGGCTCTCGGTGACCTCGGCATCGACGCCCAGCTGGTCTGGCACGAGGACGGACTGCCCGCCGACACGACCGGTATCGTCGTCCCCGGCGGGTTCTCCTACGGCGACTACCTCCGCGCCGGCGCGATGGCCGCGCGCTCGCCCATCATGGAGGAA
>CAZFOF010000245.1:0-3743 GCA_964520265.1 uncultured Halobacteriales archaeon
AGGTACTCCACCCACGGATCGATCCAGACCTCGTTCGTCGGGCCGTTCAGTATCTTGTCCGCCGAGAGCCACGGCATCGCGATCCCGAAGAGCAACTGCGTGTAGATCTTGCCGATCGTCCGCGTACTGCTCTCCTTGGCCTTCATCGCCACGAGGCAGCGCGTCAACCCGATCCCGTACACCTGCTGGTACTCCCAGGACTTGTTCTCGGCGTCGATGAACTCCCACCAGGAGATGTGTTCGTACTCCTCACGGCGGCGTTCTTCGCACGAGGTGAGGAACGTAAGAAGCCGATCGACGAAGAACTCCTTCTCCGCTTCGGGCACGTCGAGCGGGGTGCCGACGAGGAAGTCCAGTACCGTCTCCCACTCCTCGATCATGTCGGGGAGTTCGATGGGGAGGTCGACCTCCGACTGGCCCTCTCGCGCCACGATCCACTCGTTCACCGCCACAAGATTCCCGTGGACGCCGTCTTCGTTGTCGCCATAGGGGATTCCCTTCATCGTATCGAAGATGTGGCGGTAGAACGCCGGGAAGAATCGAAAGCCGTGTTCGCCCGGAAGCGGTTTCGATCCCGAGCCACCGGTTTCCGGGACGGGGACACTCCGTGCCTTCCCACCGAATCGTCCGCGCTTTTCGTGGACGGACACGTCGAATCCGCGCTCGACGAGTTCCTGGGCGGCCGACAGTCCGGCGACCCCACCACCGAGGATTGCAACGCTCTCACTCATCGTTTCCACGTCTCACTCTGCTTTCCACTGCGTCTCTTGGTCGTCGTTCCTGGTTGCCCCTTCATCCATCGTCTCGTTCCACTCACGTATGCCATGGATTGTCACTCTTGAGAAATTACAAGAAAGTTCCGGGGATTGCCTCACACGGTGCCAGGAGACCACGACGGAGTAGGTTCCCGGCGCGAACGCGCCACCGGCATCGTGCGCATCGAGTTGCCCGTCCTCCGCGACCGAGACGGCATCCAGGGAGCCACCATCTGTCGGCGGGGCTACCGTCAGCGTGACTGGATCGCTCCCGACCGCAAGCGAACCCCGGTAGTCGAACTCTCCGTCGCCGTCGAGGGCGTGATCCCCAGCGTCGTCTCCGCCTCGGCGGGCGAGACGACCGACACCGAGTCGACGACGTCGATGGCCGTACAGACGTACGGCGACCCGCTCTGTAATACTGTTGGCTGTAACTTCGTGAACGATTTTGGCACCCCGTTGTGCCGTACCAGAAACTTATTGAGGTTATGACCTGAAGCACACCCATGGATGCCCTCCATAAGAACTGGAACACTCCGACATTCTCCGAGTCGAGTATCGTCCTGATTGGTCTCCTCTTCGCGATTGTTGGCCTTACATTCCGAGATACGGTCGGCGTTACGTCGCTACTCGCTGCAGTTGGAATCGGACTCGTGGTTGCTGGAACGGTCTATATCGCTGTCGAGGGATCGGAAGTCGTCCGCCTCTCACTGGCCTTTCTCGCGCTCGTTGCGCTGCCGCTATTTGCCTACGGTGGTATTATCCAGTGGATTGGCGGACTCATGATTGGAACCGTCGTCGGTGGTGCGCTGTACAGTCGCGTCTCGAAATAAGCGATAGGTCTCCACCCTGTTTTTTCAGGTATGCCGAGAAGTGGTCACTGCTACTCCAACTCCGACCAGCATCGCTGCCACCAATTTGAGTGTATAGCTTCGTTTCCCAGAGTGTTTCGAGGTGAGAAACACTGCCTCCGCTTACAATGTGGTGGCGCTCCGAATATGGAACATGACGAACGTTGATACAGTCCAAGACACCGGCCGTTCAGCTGGTGGAAAACCGACAGACAGGCACGACCCTGTGCCAGGCGTAATTGATTGGCTGGTCGGTATTCTGACCGGAGTAATCGGACTCGGCATGACGGCAATCGGCGTCGAGGTAATCACCCGGGTTGACCAGGCGATGATTGCTGACAGCGTCGCCGAAGAGAGCGTAGAGGTGAATGGGTTGACGCAATCGGAGTTCGTGACCGCTGCAGGGCCGGTTGTAGACTGGCTTTCGGTCGGCATCATTGTAACCGGGCTCACGGCGTTCATCTGTGCCGCGGCGTTTATCATGGCACGTCGGAGCACCCGCCGCCGGGTCACCGAAGAGGGCGGAACGACCGCGACATTCTGGGCCTGCACCGTCTATGGTGGAGTCGTGACGGCGCTGGTCTCGTTCATTCCCGGTTCGGCTATCGTTGGCGGCGGCGTAGCGGCGTATCTTCACGATGGCGACTCCAGTGTGCGCACTGGCACTGCGGCGGGAATCCTGGGTGCCGGGCTGACAATTCCACTGGTGGCATTTCTCGGTATCGGTATCGTCGACGGCGCTGCGGCGATTAGCGAACTCGCGGGTGGCACTCTCGTCGCTGCGGTCATCGTCGTCGCCGAATTGATTGCGCTTGGTGTCAGTGCCGGGCTGGGCGCACTCGGTGGATTTCTGGCCGCACGGTTCGCCTGACATCACGGCGCACGCTGTCGTCGATAGTCCTCTGAGACGTCGGAGACAACGAACAGAATCGCGGTTCGCTCGGGTTGGAGCCAGCGGGAGTCGGCTGAACTGATGAACCGACCGGTCTGCCTTTATTATTGGCAGTGAAATGTGTTAGCGTGCCTGGATTGACTCCTGTCGTGTCTGTGTACACGGTAGTTACTGCACTCAGTGCAACTGTGGCCGGTTTGCTGGCTATCTGGTTGTACCGTGAGTACATCGCGAACTTTGGGTCAGAGATATCCGGCGGCAACCGAGACCCGGATCTCGTCCGCCCCTTTCTACTGATGCTGGTGGTGTTCGTCGTCTCCGCGTTCAGCTACGCGCTCGTTACCGTCGAGGGACCGAGCGAACTCGGTCTCGGACTCGCGACGGTGATTCTGGCGTCTGTCCCCTGGTCAATGTTCGCCCTCCGGTACACTGGACGGGGGTATCTGGTGACCCGGTTCCGGATTGCGCTCTTTGCGGCCCCAGTCTTGGTCGTCGTGGTCTTGATGGCAATTCCGGTGGTTACGGGAACCTCGCCGAGCATATTCCCACAGAGCGTCCGTCTCGCGGTATCGTTTGCACAACTCGGAATTGTCGGTGTCGTATTCGTTACGGTGGGATTCATTCTGGTCGCGACGTATCGCCACGGGACTCTCACTCTCGCCAGCGGGGCGGTAGTTGCCCTTCCTGTCGGGATATTTCTGGTCACCAGCCAGATTACCAGGCCGAGCGTACCGGTTTTCAGTACGACGGTTCTGACGATCAGTTACTTCATCTTCGCTGTGATAGTCGTCCTTTCGGTCACGCGCTACGATGTTCTCAGCACTAGACCGGGGACGGGAATAATCGGCGAACGTCTCGTCTTCGAGAAGATGGACGAGGCGGTGTTCGTCGTCGGCCGGCAGGGTGACATCGGGCGGGCGAACGAAACAGCCGAGCGGCTCTTCGGTGCGGATATCAAGGGCGAACAGTTCGCTGACGTACTCAGCTGCCCGGTTTCAGACCTCTCCGGGGCGGGAACCATCGAGCGGTGGACCGAGAGCGGTCGAATGCGGTTCGACCCCCGCATCTCGCCGTTGACCAACAGCCAGGGTCGAACGCTCGGCAACGCAGTGACGCTACTTGACGTGACCCAACGCGAGATTCGTCGGCAACGACTCGAGGTACTCAACCGGATTCTCAGACATAACCTCCGCAATAATATCGACGTCATCAAGGCAAATGCAGAGGTCGCGGCCGACGAGGAGC
>CAZFOF010000246.1:0-3720 GCA_964520265.1 uncultured Halobacteriales archaeon
TGTGTCTCGCCGAACCCGTCCACGGCTCCGCGCCGAAATACGCCGGCCAGGACAAGGTCAACCCGACCGCAATGATGCTCTCGGGCGTTCTCATGTTCGAGTACATGGGCTGGAACGACGCCGCTAACCTGGTTCGTGACGCCTGTGAGGAGACCATCTCCTCGAAGAAGGTCACCTACGACCTCGAACGCCAGATCGAGGGCGGCGAGAAACTCGCCACCTCCGAGTACGCCGACGAAGTCGTCAACAATATCGAGAAGCTGGCATAACCAGCTTCCTCGACTGGCCTACCCGCCAGGTATCGGGAAAAAACGTACTCACCCACGATTCGCCGACAATTTTTAGCTAACACAGACTGACAGCGAGTCGTCTCGACGAAGTGCGCTCATCGTGTTGCAAGGGGCTCGATTTGTCTCGCCTACTCGGTGTGTTCGGACTCGCCATGTGGATTGGGTCGAGCACCGTTAGCGTAGGTGTCGAAGCTGACCCAGACGCCAAACAGTGTTATCAGCACGCCCAGAAATGCCAGGGGCGCAAACGAGAGTATTCCCCAGGTCGTCAACAGACCGCCAACCAGTGTGATTTCGAGCGCGAACAACAGCTCCTTGATGTCACGATTTGTGGTGGAGGGCATACGTCGCGCTTCGACGTATTGTCACTCGATTGTTTCGGTTCCTGGAGTGGTGGCGGGGTCACTCGACCCAGTCCGGGTTCGTCCGGGGTGGACTGAAGATATCGACACCATCGACTGGAACGTCGGCACGGTTCTCGGCCGCGTGGACTTCCTCGCCGGGGATGACGTAGGATTCGCCGGGGCTGATGACGTGTTCCTCCCCGTCGACGAGGAAGGTAAAGGTTCCCCGAGTGATGAACCCGGCCTGTTCGTGATGGTGGCTGTGTTCGGGAACCGTCGCGCCCGGTTCGATATGGAAGTGCTGGACGCTCATCTCCTCGCCGGCGGCCAGTTGCGTGAGGTGGACGCCGTCGACGACTTCGACCGTCTCGCCGTCCGCGGGTGCCATCGATTGCATACCCGTAGTGGGTACCGGCAGTGCCATTAGCGTTGGCCTCGCCGGAGCAGTCAGTCGTCGGATTCCGTTGCCGGGACGAGGTGGACGCGGAGGTCGTTGACGTTCGTCCCAGTCTGTCCCGTCTCGATAACGGCGTCGCGTGCATCGAGAAACGCGTGTGTCTCGTGGCTCGCGAGTGCATCCAGAGCAGTGCCGCGGTCAGTGACGGTCTGGTCGTCGACGACGACACCAGCCGCATCTGTCACGCCATCGATGCCGTCGGTATCGACGCTCGCGAAGACGGTCTGGGGGTCGTCGGCATCGACAGCAACGGCGAGTGCGAACTCGTGATTTGGTCCGCCGATGCTGTCGCCGGGTTCTGTCACGGTCGTCTCACCGCCCGAAAGCAGCGCGACTGGTGGCTCGGCCGGATTCCCGCTGGCGCGACACTCCTCGGCGATGGCGGCGTGTGTCTTGGCTGCCTCCCTGGCCTCACCGCGGATGCGCGACGAGACGATGCACGGTGTGTACCCGCGGTTGCTGGCTGTCTCGGCTGCGGCCTCGACAGCGGTGAGGCTGTCTGCGAGGACGTGGTTGCTGACCCGGTCGAAGACTGCGCTGTCGGCGGCGGGCGTCTCTGCGTGGTCTCCGTCCGCGCCGGCTTCCAGATGCGAACGGACGGCGGCCGGGGCCTCGACGTCGTAGCGGTCGATGACGGCGAGTGCGTCGGCGTAGGTCGTGGAGTCGGGCGCAGTCGGCCCGCTCGAAATGGTGCCGAGGTCGTTGCCGACCACGTCGCTGAGCACCAGTCCGACGACCGTCGCCGGTGTCGCCGCCCCGGCCAGTCGCCCACCTTTGACCTGCGAGAGGTGTTTTCTGACCGTATTCATCTCGTCGATTGCCGCCCCGGACTGGAGCAGTCCGTCGGTGAGCGACTGCATCTCATCGAGGGTGATGGCCTCGACCGGCGCGGCCAGCAACGCGCTCCCGCCGCCGGTGACGAGCACGACGACGAGGTCGTCCGGGCCGGCGTCTGTCGCGAGGTCGAGAACGCGTTGGGTGTTCGCCACACCGGTCTGACTCGGGACGGGGTGTGACCCCTCGAGTACCTCGATTGTATCGGTCGGCGCGGGGTCGTCGGTCACGACCAGTCCCACATCGAGGGTATCACCGAGGACGGCTTCGAGTGCGCTTGCGGCGGTGCCTGCGGCGTTGCCCGCGCCGAGAACGATGGTGCGGCCGTCCGTCGGAAGTGTCCACTCCTGCCCGTCGACAGAGAGTATCCCGTCGGCGACAGCCACCTGCTCGTGGACGACCTGCTCGGGGTGGGCAGCGTCGATACCGGCTTCCAGACAGGCCAGTGCGTCGTCGTGTTCCGATCGACTGACGAGGCTCGCCCGATTTCGAATCATACGCCACATTCAACGAGCAGAGGCAAAGTACCACGGGGGTACAGAGCGGTGCTTTCTTGCTCGCAGACGCCTACGTTCGGGTATGTACGCCGTCGTCGGCTGCGGCGAGTGCTCGGCACTCTGGATTGTCGAGGGTCGTCCCGAGACGAGCCAGTGTCCCCGCTGTGGAACGACACGCAAGTACGAGAAGCGCCGCGAGTTCGTCACGACCGACGACGAAAACCACGCTCGCGAGGTTCGCTCGTCGATGCTCGCCACCCGCCAAGACCTCGGCGATGCCTTCGCCGAACTGGATTCGTTCGCCGAGATGGACGACTACCTCGACGACGCCGGTGTCGACGACGAGACCTACCTCTCGGAGTCGGGCGTCGATACCGAGGAGGTGACTGCGGCAGCCGACCGTCTCGAACAGGGCAATACGAGCGGACAGAGCCGCAAAGAAACTGTCGAGGAAGCACTGCGTGTGCTGGACGACCCCGAGGAGGATGCGGTCGTCGAGTACGCCAGCGAGCGCGGAGTGCCACCGGACTACACGAAAAAAGCCCTCGAAAAGCTCGTCCGGGCCGGCGAGGTGACGGAGAGTCGCGGCCGTTACCGCCAGATATGAGCGTCAGACAGGTCGACCCGGTGCCGGTCGTCGTCGGGGCGTTGATGGCACTCGCCGGCGGGCTGTTTCTCGCCGAACCCGTTGTCGACCCGATTCCTGTGGGTGGGCAAGCAGTCCCGGTCGCCGCCATCTCGTTTGTCGCACTCGCCGCGGCACTCGACGTGGGCGCGGTGTTGTTCTACTGGCGAGGCGAACGGGCGGCGGCGCTGGGACACGGCGTTGCTGGCCTGGGCTGGACGCTACTCGTCGCCGGCCCGCTACTCGGCAGCGGCCTCCTGTGGTTTCTCGGCCTCGCCGTCGTCATCGGCGGTGCCGTCTTCCTGTTCGTCGAAGTGTACCGACGGGAGTAACTACCGCCCGAGTTCCTCGTGTGCGCTGGCAAGATGGCGCGAGGTAAAGGCCGCAACGAGTGAGAGTTCGCCAGCGAGTGCGCCGACGGCGATGATTTCGGCGAGTGCGTCAGCATTTGCGCCCGCGGGGTCGCCCCCGCCCGCGTGCCCGAGAATATCGAGTGCTTCCGACTGGGTGGGGAGTTTCGTGCCGCCGCCGACCGTGCCGACCTCCAGCGACGCAAAGGAGAGACTCGCATAGAGACCTTCTTCGCGGACTTCCATCGTCGTGATGGCGTTTGCCCCCTCGACGACCTGTGCGGCGTCTTGCCCGGTCGCGAGAAAGACCGCAGCGACGGTGT
>CAZFOF010000247.1:0-3711 GCA_964520265.1 uncultured Halobacteriales archaeon
TCTACGTTGCATTCCGGGTTGCACTCCTCGTCACAGATGGATGGGCGGCGGTCGCGGTCGCTGCCGTCCTTGCGACCACGTACGACGTATTTACTGACCACATGGGTGTCGAGGATGGCCACTGGACATACACTGACGACCTCCCTGGCCCCCGCTATCGGGATGTCCCGTGGTGGAACTACGTCGGCTGGCTCCTGATCAGTTGCCTCACTGCTGGGCTTGCTATGCTGTTCCTCTGACTTGCTGTTGCTCTCTCCGCAGTGACGTTCTCACGTTCCTCAGCAATCCGAACAGTCCTTTTCAGGGCTCGACGGTGACAGTTCCGTTGTTGTCGATACCGATTGTAACGGGTGATTTGCCGCTTTCGAAGGTGTAGGGGATTTCAGTTGTCTGGCCGTCGACGCTCACGTCGATTCGGTACTCGCCGGTTCTGTCGAATGACGCCAGCTCAGTATCTTCGTTCGCATCGAGCGTTCGTCCTGCCGTGTAGGCTGGCTCCGGCTGGTCGGAGATCTGTCCGATTTCGACGACAACTGCGTGGTCTGTCCCGTCTTGATTGACGACTGACAGACTGGTGGAGGACTCGCCGCTCCCTGGAAGTGCGCTACACCCAGCAGAGAGGACGAGTACACAAACGAAGAGGGCTCGTGTAATCTTTCGAGTGCGGGGATGCACGTGTGGGATTTCTTTCTGTGACAGAAGTCATCTTTGGTTACTTCTGAGACGCGAACTCCACTCGCGACGATGCCTGCCGGAGCGACACCGGAAGCCTCCGATAGCGATGGGTTTCGGGTATCCACCCTGGTGGTACCGTCCGTCTTAAGACCGTCACTCACGTTAGTCGAAGCAAGATGGGGAGCACAGACTCTTACGACCAACAGGCTATCGTTGCAGCGCATCTCCGTCGTCTCGGGGACGATGCGTGTGCCGCGTTCGTCGCAGACCTGTGGAACGCACGCGGCTACGAGACACGCCGAGAGGAGGCGGTCGTCACGGCAACGCGCGGGAGTGAGTCTGTCGTTCTCTCGGTTGGTGGTGCTCCCGAGGGGACGACGCCGGATATTGTCGTCTCGCTGGACGGGAGCCACGCTGCCCCGCCGGGTGGACGTGTCCTCGATGCTACCGACCTGGCTGAACGGCTCTGGTACGCCGTCGACAGGTCTGTCGCTCGTGAACTGAGCGAGCGACACCTGCAAGCGACACCCGAGCAACTCACGCCGCCGCTGTCGATGCGCGTTCGTGAGCGCCTGCCCGCTTCACCCGGCGTTTCGGCGTCGGCAGCACTCGCGGTCATCGTTCTCGCGTTGGGTGTGCTCACCGTTGCTGGACTCCCGGGCGGTATCGGTAACACCGCCGACAACACGACCGGAGCCGTAGATACAGCAGATGTTGCGACGCCGACACAGTCACTGCCACCGGGTGTCGACCGTCGGGGTATTCGTGACATCGATCTCCTCCAGACAGCCCATGCCCGCTCGGTCGAAAATCGTTCTGTGAACATCTGGGTCGACCACGAACGCCCGACCTCCCGGAACGGCAATCGGTCGGTGATGGTGTACGACATGGACGTTCGGAGCAACGGCGAGCAGTACATTGTCGATCTCTCGCGGGGTTCGCGTGACAGCCGGACGAATATCGGCTCGCTGTACTACGACGGCGAAACTGCCTTTGCGCGTATCGTCTTCCCGGAGCGGGCGGAGAGTCAAGTCAGGTATGACACTCTCCCCGACGAACAGCTTGCTGGGTCGTTCATTCCACCACATCCACCGTCGCTCGCCAGGAATCTCGCCACGCAACATCTCTCGACGCCACAGACCGATGTCACGGGAGAGATCGTCCGTGACGGGACGACCTACTACAGAGTTGTTGCGACAGGGCAACCAGAGTCGGGGCAGTTCAGGCGAGCGGAGAACTACACCGCAGTCGCCGAAATCTCTTCCAGTGGGTTCATCAGGAATCTGACCGTCGAGTACTCACTGCCTGGCGACGACCTGCCTGGCGACGACCAACTTCGACTCAGACAGGAGGTGACCTACGAGCGCGTGAATCAGGTGGACGTGACACCACCCGAGTGGCAAACAGAGCAGTTTGCTCAGTCGCCGACGCCGGTGGAGTGACCGGGCCGCTATTCTTTTCCGGATTGCGTCGATGGCTGAAATATGGGTCTGATTGACACACTCAAAAAGAGCTTCGTGGCCGGAATCGCGCTGGTTGCGCCCCTCGTCGTTACAGTCCTCGCCTTCCAGCTCATCTTCAGCTGGTTGCGTGGCTTCCTGAATCCGATTATCGACGGCATCGGACTCATCCGACTCGCGGGCAACGTCGAGATTGCAGCGGAAATTGCCGCTGTTGTCATTCTCTTTGGCATTATCTCGATGCTCGGCTACATCGCCCAGCGAAGTTTCGGGGCCTACATCTTCCGTATTCTCGACCGGCTCATCGGACTGATTCCGATGGTGAGTGTCATCTACAGCAGCGTCCGTCAGGTTTCGGATGCGCTGGTCAGCCAGTCCTCGCGGTACGACCGCGTTGCGCTCGTGGAGTATCCCCGCGACGGGCTGTACGTGCTGGGATTTATCACGTCCGAGAGCCCAGCAGCAGTTCTCGACGCCATCGGCAAGGACACGTACAACGTCTACCTCCCGAGCAGTCCCAACCCGACCGGGGGACGGTTCACGCTCGTCCCAGCCGACCGGGTGCTCGAACTGGACATGAGCGTTAGCCGGGCAATCAGACTGCTCGTCACCACCGGCATCGCCGAGGAAGAAGAGGAGATGGCCTCCTTCCAGCAGGATGTCAAAAACCAGATCGACGAGGAAGATATTTCGCTGGACGACGTGGTGAACGACTTATAGGTAGGCTGCGTCCCAGCGTGTCGGTTTGCGTGCGTTGCCACACTCGTCACACTGGATGCGACCCATTGCGTCCATCGCATTCGCCAGTGTACTGCACTTGCTACACCAGTAGCCGTAGATGTCGTCACCGGTGCGGTCGGTGTAGACGACGTGGAACGGAGAAATCGACCCCGTCTCCTCGCTCTCGTGGTCGATGTAGACGGTCTGGTCTTCGAGTTCCATCTCCTCCATCCGTTCTGATTCGACTTCTGCGTAGACGTTCTCGACGTAGCCAGTTCCGTCGATTTCGACTTCTTCCTCACCGACCTTTGCGAGGCCGCGGTTCTCGTAGAACGCGTTCCCGCCAGCGTTGTCGGCGAGCACACGCCCGCGGAGACTCTTCGCGCCGAGACTCGCGAGGTGATTGCGTGTGGCTTTGAACATCTGGAGCCCGATATCCTCGCCCCGGTAGTCGGGATCGATGTGCAACCAGAGAATCTCCGCCGTGTTCTCGCCCGTGACGACGCTGTCGGAGAAGCCGACGACCTGGTCGTCGACGACTGCGACGAGCAACACCTTGTCGTCGTCTTCGAACATATTCCGGAGTCGATTTTCGTCGTACCACTCTTCTATCTCGCCAATAATCGCTTTCGGTTCCAGCGAGTAAGACGCTTGCATCGAGCGACGGGCAACGTCTCTGATTGCTGGCCTGTCATTGGCTTTGGCTTCTCGTACCTCCATACACACCGGTTCAATCGCGGTTGACATAAACCCACAGCACAGCGGTCTGTCGTTCACGACTCTGACGCCGTGGTGTCGACTCTCCCGACTCGTCTCCGACGCTATCTTGATTCAGCGAGAGAGCCCCGCCCTTCCC
>CAZFOF010000248.1:0-3709 GCA_964520265.1 uncultured Halobacteriales archaeon
CGAGGAAGTCAGCGCCGAGGAAGAGCGCAAACAGAAGCAGAATCTCGAAGCCATCCGTGAGGAACGCGACGACGAAGCGGTCGAGACCAAACTACAGGCGTTGCAAGAGGCTGCCGAGAGTGAGGAAAACGTCATGCCGTACATCATCGACGCCGTGAAGGTCTACGCCACGACCGGCGAAATCTGCGACGCGATGCGTGACGTCTTCGGCGAATACCAGCCCGGTATCTAACAATGAGTATGCACTTCGACCACGCCGGTATCGCGACCGACGACGCCGACGGACTGGCAACACTGTACACCGACCTCTTCGACACGCACGTCGCCCACGAGGAGACCTTCGACGGGATGAACGTCGTCTTCCTCTCGCTCGGAAACGGCTACTTCGAACTGCTGGAACCGCTCGAAGAATCCGGCGCAATCGCGTCCTATCTCGATGCAAACGGGGCCGGCATCCATCACCTGGCCGTCGCCACCGACGACATCGACGCGGCACTACAGGGGGCCCGAGACATGGACATCGCACTCATCGACGAGGAACCCCGCGAGGGCGCGTGGGGCCACGAGGTCGCCTTCCTCCACCCCTCGGACACCGGCGGAATTCTCATCGAGTTCGTCGAGCACTGAGCGGACGGCGAGGAGACACCCTTACTCGACCCAGACGGTCTTTTTGTTGACAAACTCCTTCATCCCCACTTCCGAGAGTTCCCGGCCGTAGCCGGAGTCTTTCACACCGCCGAACGGGACGCGCGGGTCGGATTTGGTCATCTGGTTGATGTAGACACCGCCGGCATCGATGCGGTCGGCGAGTGCCTCGCCGCGGTCGCGGTCGGCAGTCCAGACACTCGCACCGAGTCCGTAGTCGGTGTCGTTGGCAGTGTCGACGGCCTCCTCGGCATCGGAGACAGAGACGAGCACAGCGACCGGTCCAAAGACCTCCTCTGCTGTTGCCGGACAGCCCGCGGGAACGTCCGTCAGGACTGTCGGTTCGTAGAACGCTCCCTCACGGTCGAGTCTGTCGCCGCCACGGAGGACAGTCCCACCGGCATCGACAGTCTCTGAGACCTGTCTGTGGATGGTCTGGAGGTGGTCGTCGCTGACGAGCGAGCCGACGTCGGTGTCTTCGTCCATCGGGTCGCCGATGGTGAGGTCGTCGACAGCCGCCAGGAAGGTGTCCTCGAACTGGTCTCTGACAGCCTCGTGGACGAGAATGCGCTTGGCGGCGATGCAGGACTGGCCGCCGTTTTGCATCCGCGCCCAGGCGGCCGTCTCCGCGGCGGCCTCGACATCGGCGTCATCGAGGACGATAAACGGGTCGGAGCCGCCGAGTTCGAGGACGGTCTTGTCGAGGTGTTCGCCCGCGGTGGCTGCAACGGCACTACCGGCACGGGCGCTGCCGGTGAGTGTCGCCGCGCGGACGCGGTCGTCGGCGAGGATGTGGTCGTGAACGGCATCTGGCCCGACAAGTAGTGACTGGAAGATTCCCTCTGGATATCCAGCCTCACGAAACAGGTCTTCGAGTGCGCGAGCACAGCCCGGTACCTCCGGTGCGTGCGTGAGAACGCCGACGTTACCGGCGGTGAGATACGGCGCGGCGAAGCGGACGACCTGCCAGAATGGGTAGTTCCAGGGCATCACAGCCAGCACCGTCCCGAGCGGGTCGAACTGCGTCTTGACACGCGTGCCGGGTTCGCTTGGATAGTACTCCTCGGAGAGGTACGCGTGGGCGTATTCAGCGTAGTGGTCACAACCCCAGGCGCACTTTTCGATCTCCGCCAGTGACTGTTCGAGTGGTTTGCCCATCTCCTGTGTCAGTAACTCGGCGTACTGACGTTTGTTCGCGCGGAGTACGTCGGCGACGTTGGCGATGAGCGTTTCACGCTCCCGTAGCGAGCGGTCACGCCAGTCCTCGAAAGCTGTCTCGGCTGTGTCGAGCGTGGCAGTCACGTCGGCCTCGCTGTCTCTCTCGTAGCTTCCGACGACTGCGCCGGTTGCGGGGTTGACTGACTCCATATCGAGGCCCACGGCCAGCGGCGAGAAAAACGTGACTGCCGTCTACCCGAAGTTCTCGATTTTCGCCGCATCGGGAGCCCCGCCAGCGGCCTCCAGCGCACTCGTGGCATCGTCCAGAAAGTCAGCGAAACCGTAGACGAAGACCTGCGTGTCGTCCGTCAGGGAGTCCGCGACGGCGTCGTCGAGCGTCTCTGCGGGAGTGAGCAGTTCGACGGTCGCGCCGCGGGTGGATAACTCGGCGAGTCGGTCTTCGTGGATGGGGTCGGCATCGCGATAGACGATGGCGGCCTCACCGCCGTCGTCGAGTGTGCGTTCGGCGATGCCGACGGCCGGCCCGACACCGGGACCGCCGGCGACGACGAGGACGCGTGGCTCCTCCTCGTAGTACGCGTCGCCGTAGGGGCCGGAAATCGTGAGTTCGTCACCGGCCGACAGCGCGCGCAGCTTCGGTGAAACCTCCCCGTCGGGGTCGATACCGATGGTGAGTTCGAAGGTGTCCACGACATCCGGCGAGGAGATTGTATAAAATCGGGGCTGTTCCTCGCCGTCGACGGTGGCGACGAGCTTGACGAACTGCCCGGGCCAGGCATCGAACCCCGCCGGTGTCTCCAGTTCGACAGCGATGGCGTCGGTGCCGACTTCGGTGACGGCCGCAACTGTCACAGCGGTCTTGTCCATACCAAACCTTCTAGTGAGCGTGGAAAAGGTGGTTTCGGTACAGGGAGGGACACCGAAAGTTCATCTAAGTCCATGCAGAAGGCTTAACCTCCAGCCCATGGAAGCGCAGAAATAGTATGCCCGACGACCTGAACTGGGCCATCGGCGGCGAAGCCGGCGATGGGATTGCCTCTACAGGAAAGATTTTCGCTCAGGCGCTATCGCGGGCGGGACGACACGTCTTCACCTCGAAGGATTTCGCATCGCGGATCCGAGGTGGATACACCGCCTACAAAGTACGGACAGCCGTTGACCGTGTCGAGAGCGTCGTCGACCGACTCGACATCCTCATCGCGCTGACCGAGCGCACTGTCGACGAGAACATGGACGAACTCCACGAGGGGAGTGTCATCATCTACGATGGTGACCGGACTGCCATGCAGAACCTCGAAATACCCGACGAGATGATTGGTCTCGACGTCCCACTCAAGAGCCTCGCAGAGGACGCTGGTGGGGCCATCATGGCCAACATCGTCGCACTCGGTGCCGCGTGTGAAGTATCGAGCTTCCCAATCGAGAATCTCGACGAATCTCTCGAAAAACGCTTCGGCGACAAGGGACAGGCCATCGTCGAGAACAACAAAGAGGCCGCACGCGTCGGCCAGGAGTACGTCCAGGAGGAGTTCTCGGACACCGACTTCGACTACGATATGGAGACGACGGACAACGACTACGTGCTCCTCAACGGCGACGAAGCAATCGGCATGGGTGCACTCGCCGGCGGCTGTCGCTTCTACGCTGGCTATCCCATCACGCCCGCGACGGACGTGATGGAGTATCTAACCGGTCGTATCGACGAATACGGGGGAAAAGTCGTCCAGGCCGAGGACGAACTCTCTGCCATCAACATGGCACTGGGTGCGGCCCGCGCAGGCGCACGCTCGATGACTGCCACGTCCGGTCCCGGTATCGACCTGATGACCGAGACGTTCGGACTGGTCGCACAATCGGAGACACCGCTGGTCATCTGTGACGTGAT
>CAZFOF010000249.1:0-3706 GCA_964520265.1 uncultured Halobacteriales archaeon
CGGGAATCTCGGGAACTTCTGTTACCGCGCGCTGCTGTTTGCCCACCGCAACTACGAGGGGACACCCGATGCGGACACCAGCGACGTTGTTCGCGAGCGTATCACCGAGGCAATCGAGGCCTTCGAGGCGGCCGTCGCGGAGTACCGTCTGCGTGACGTGGCCGACGTGGCAATCGACCTGGCGGATTTCGGCAACGAGTACATTCAACGGCACGAACCCTGGAACCTCGTCGACGACGACCCCGAGGCGGCCGCACAGGTCATCCGCGACTGCGTCCAGTTGACGAAAGCCTGTGCCGTGTTGATGCAGCCAGTCCTCCCCGAGACGGCCGACGACCTCTGGAACCAACTCGGTGAGGCCGGCAGTGTCGCCGACGCCACGCAGGAGGCTGCCGTCGAGGCACCACCCGCGGCCTTTGGCGAACCCGACGAACTGTTCACGAAAATCGAAGACGAGGAAGTCGAAGAACTCAACGAGATGCTTCGCGAACGCGTCGCGGCCGCGAGCGACGACGGCGAGGACGGCGACGAGAGCGAGGACGCCGCGGAGGAAATCGAACTCGAAGCACTCGCCGACGACCGCATCGGCTTCGAGGACTTCCAGGACGTGGATATCCGCGTCGGAGAGATTCTGACTGCCGAGCCAATCGAGGACTCGGACAACCTCATGCGTCTGGAGGTGGACATCGGCATCGAACAGCGACAGGTCGTCGCCGGAATCAAGGGACTGCACGACGCCGACGACCTGCCAGGGACGCGGTGTGTCCTGCTGGCGAACATGGAGAAGGCAGAGCTCTTCGGCTACGAATCCAACGGCATGATTCTGGCCGCCGGCGAGGATGCCGACCTGCTGACGACCCACGGTGACGCGCCGGTCGGCACCAAGATTCAGTGAGCGGTCAGCCTTTTATTTCTTGCACACCTAGTATTGTCTATGACAGCCGACACCGATGACGAGACCGATGGGGACGGCCAGTGGCGATTCTCGCTGTCTGACCTCGAAGAGGAGGAGGAGTCGGCAGAGTCCACAGACGAGGAGACAGGAGACGACGAGACAACCGAGGACGACACCGACAGCGGCGGCAACGTCGCCGGGTCACTGCAGGTCGACGAGGAACTGGAGGCTGGCGACATCAGCGCGGAGAACGCACTGTTTGTCGTGGTGGGTGTGTTGCTGGCGATTGGCTTCATTCTCGGTTTCGTTGCACTGTTCCCCTGAGCGACCAGAAGCGAAGTATTCACTACGCGGGATTGCAAAGGGCACAGTATGACAGATAGCAACGCGGACGTGTCACGCCGTGCATTCATGCGGACGGCGGCTGGGACGGCCACGGCAGCGGCGGCAACTGGAACCGCAAGCGCCGCAGAGAGCGGCGACGGCGGTGGCGGTGGTGGTGGCGGCGAACCCGACCTCGAGGGGTACCTCGACGGTGCGAACAACTTCGACGGGTCTGTCGTCGACCAGACCGGCAACGACGAGGTCAATGTTGCTGTCGGCGCAGGCGATGGTTTCGCCTTCGGTCCGGCCGCAGTCCACGTCGATAACGGCGCGACGGTCGTCTGGGAGTGGACCGGCGAAGGTGGCAACCACAACGTCGTCAACGAGGGAGAGGCGTTCAACTCCGGTGATACGCAGGCCTCCGGGACGTTCGAACACACCTTCGAGGAGGACGGGATTTTTCAGTACTTCTGTGCGCCGCACAAGCAAAGCGGGATGCTAGGTGTCGTCGTCGTCGGGACAGACTTCCCGACGGTTGAGGTTGCCGCCGACGCTGGCCCGGACGAGCTCCCCGGGAACGCCAAGACACTCGGCGTGGCGACGATGCTCACCGCCTTCGGGACGCTGGGGATGGCCTACTTCTTCATGAAGTACGGCGGCGACTACGGCGACGAATAGCCTCCCTGTTTGCTCACGGCGCGACACGTCGCCGTCTACAGCGATTCCGGCGTGGTGTGAATATCGAGTGCCACGTCTCGCTTTTCGCCTTCGAGGTCGGTGACGATGCGCTCGACGATTCGTTCTGCCTCTGTGGTCACTTTCGGTTTGATTCGTTCGATGAGCCAGTCCAGCGAGATGAACGACGGGAGTTCGAGACTCCGCTCGTCGGCCGACCCAGGTGAAAATTCCACGTACAGGCGCACGCGCGTGGCCGGACTGTCTGGTTCGGGTGCCGACGCCGGTTCTGGTGTCACCGACCAGTGTCCTCGCGCGTCGATGTCGCGTGTCAACCGCCAGTCGATGCGGTTGGGCGGTTCGACCTCCGTCACCTGTGACTTGGCCGTGTAGGAGAGTTTCCACCAGGCGAACGTGATGTCATAGCGCGTGCCGGGGGCCCCCTCGCCGTCGTGGCGGCGAACCTCTTTCAGGTGTTCCGAGTACTCGGCGTACCGGGGGAAATCCAGCAAGAACTCGTAGACCTCTTCTGGGGGCAAATAGACGATGGTACTGACTTCAACACAGTCCACGCACAACCGTTGGGCTACCAATACGTAAATCTCACGCACGGGTGTAACTCTCACCCGTGCGTCACTGGCCGACACTCTCTTTATCTCCAACGGCCATCGGCTTATATGAGTCCCACAACACGAGACATCTGCATCGTCGGTGCCGGTCCTGCGGGACTAACAGCCGGCATCTTCACCGCCCGCGCCGGATTGGATACGCTCGTCATCGACGGCGGGCCGCCGATTCTCGAACGCAACGCACACCTGGAGAACGTCCCCGGATTCCCGGCCGGCGTCAACGCCCGCCGGTTTCTGGAACTGACCCGCGAACAGGCCGAGCGAAACGGTGTCGACCGCCGCGAAGTGCACCTCGAAGACCTCTCGCGAACCGACGGCGGCCGCTTTGCACTCTCTTTCGCTGACGACGACCAGCGACTGCTCGCCGACCGCGTTATCTGCACCTCCTGGGCCGAGACGGACTATCTCGCGGGGTTCGACGGTATCGGCCTCATCGACCGCGGGAGCAAGACCTACGTCGACGTCGACGCCGAGGGACGCACGGGCGTCGACGGACTCTACGCTGCCGGACGGGTCGCCGGCACGCGCCATCAGACCGTCGTCGCGGCGGGCAACGGCGCGGACGTGGCACTGGCTGCAGTCGAAGATTCGGAGGTGCCCTTCTATCACGACTGGGTCACCCCGGAGGGGTATTTCACCGGACGTGGCCGGGAGGTGCCGCCGGGGTGTGAGGAGATTACCGACGACGAACGGAAGCGTCGTGAACGGGAGGCTCGCGAGGTGATGCGTGAGCACTTCGCCGACCCCCATCCGGAAGGACCGACACAGCACCCGAGTGTCGAGGAGTGAGCCCACCCCCTTTTTGCCCCAGCGCCTCCGCAGTAGGAGTATGCTGGAGGGAGTACACGTCGCGCTGGGCGTCAGTGGGTCGATTGCCGCGGTCAAGACAGTCGAACTCGCCCACGAACTCCGCCGTCAGGGTGCGACGGTGCGAGCGGTCACCACAGACGCCGCCGAGCACATCATCCACCCGTGGGCGCTGGAGTACGCCACCGACAATCCTGTCGTCACGGAGATTACCGGGAACATCGAACACGTCGAACTCTGCGGGAGAGACGGCTGGGCCGACGTGTTGCTGGTCGCGCCCGCCACCGCCAACACCGTCGGCAAGATGGCCGGGGCAATCGACGACACGCCGGTGACGACCACCGCGACGACGGCTCTCGGTGCTGACCTGCCGGTC
>CAZFOF010000250.1:0-3705 GCA_964520265.1 uncultured Halobacteriales archaeon
CAGGCAGTTGCTCTTTGTACTTCTCGGGGCCGCCGAGTTCGATATCTTCGATTTCCTCCCAGAGTTTCTCCTCGCGCTCGGTCGGGCCGAGGTCGTCGTCGAACTCCGGTGGCGGTGTGGCTCCGTTCGACCCCGCTGCGGTGTGGGTCGCGCTTCCCAGTTCGTCGCCACTTTCGGTCGCTACGGTCACATCGCTCTCGAATCTGTCGGCGAGTGCCTGTGCGATTGCCTGTGCTTCGTCCGTGCTCGTGTCGTCTGAGACCCTGACTTTCATTGCTCACTCCATGACGATGAGGGTGTCACCCATGTCGACGGAGTCGCCTTCCCGTATTGGGACACTCTCGACGGTTCCGTCCGTGGCTGCGACCACGTCGTTTTCCATCTTCATCGCTTCGAGGACACAGACGACATCGCCCTGTGCGACTTCGTCGCCTTCGCTGACGTTCACCGAGAGAATCGTCCCCTGCATCTCGGCAGTCATGGCACCCTCGGCCGCGACCTGCTGGGTGCCGCCGTCGCCGCCGTCGCCGCCGGCACTGCCCGCGCCACTCGGGAGCCCGTCTTCGACGACCACGTCGAACCGACGGCCATCGACTTCGACGGTCATCGACTGCGTCTCGGTGCTGGAGCCACTCGCCGTCGAGCCGTCGCCGCCCCAGCGCTCGACGGCCGCTTCGATGTCTGATTCGGCCAGTTCGTTGTCGAGGTAGTTGGTCGTGTGCTCGCCGTTGACAAAGCGGTCGTCGTCGAGCATCAGCCGGTGGAACGGAATGGTGGTCTGGACGCCCTCGACTTCGAAGTGGTCGAGCGCCCGCTTCGAGCGCTCGATACACCGCGGTCGGTTCTCGTCGGTGACGATGAGTTTGCCAATCATCGAATCGTAGTCACCACCGATGGTATCGCCCTGATTGACCGCGTGGTCTAAGCGCACGCCGATGCTGCTGGGCGGGTCGTACGTCTCCAGGTTCCCCGGCGTCGGCGCGAAGTCGTTGGCGGGGTTCTCCGCGTTGATGCGGTACTCCACGGAGTGGCCTTCGATTTCTACGTCGTCCTGGGCGAACGTCAGTTCCTCGTCGGCGGCGACGCGAATCTGCCAGCGGACGATGTCGATGCCGGTCACTTCCTCGCTGACGGTGTGTTCGACCTGGATGCGAGTGTTGACCTCCATGAAGAAGAACTCGCCGTCCTCGACGAGGAACTCCACGGTACCGGCGTTGGTGTAACCGGCCGCGCTGACGCCGCGCCGGGCCGCGTTCCCGATTTCCTCGCGCAACTGCTCGGAGAGTGCGGGACTGGGCGCTTCTTCGATGACCTTCTGGTGGCGGCGCTGGAGCGAACAGTCCCGTTCGCCCAGGTGACGGACGTTGCCGTGGTGGTCGGCAAGTACCTGCACCTCGATGTGCTTTGGCGCTTCCAGATACTTCTCGACGTAGACGGAGTCGTTGCCGAAGTACGCCTCACCCTCTCGCTGGGCGCTCTCGAATGCTTCCTCGACTTCCTCGGCTGCGTGGACGATTTTCATCCCGCGGCCGCCGCCACCGCCCTCGGCCTTGATGGCAATCGGATAGCCGAACTCCTCGCCGAGTGCCTTGACTTCCTCGGCTGTCTCGACGGGTTCGGTCGTCCCTGGCACGACGGGGACGTCGGCCGCTTGCATCACACGCCGGGCTTTGGTCTTCTCGCCGAGTTGTTCCATGGCGTCGCTGGGTGGGCCAACCCAGGTCAGGCCGTCCGCCGCTTCGACACGGCGGGCGAACTCTGCGTTCTCGGCGAGAAAGCCATAGCCGGGGTGGATGGCATCCGCATCGGCACGTTGGGCCGTCTCGACGATTGTCTCCTGGTCGAGATAGGAGTCACTCGCCGGGGCCGGGCCGACGTTGTACGCTTCGTCGGCGTACTCGACGTGACCCGCGTCGCGGTCGGCATCGCTGTAGACGGCGACGGTGTCGATTCCCAGTTCCTCACAGGCAGCCATGACGCGCACGGCGATTTCGCCGCGGTTTGCGACAAGTAGCTTCTCGAACATCGCTCAGTAGGATTTGGGGAAGCCGATTTCCTGGCTGATGTGGTTGTACGCCATCTGCTGGGTGACGGGCGCGAGTCTGGTGAGATTGATCTCGCGCCACCAGCGTTCGACGTCGTACTCCGTGGCGTATCCCCACCCACCGAAGGCCTGCATCGACTGTTTGACCGTCTCGATGCCGGCCTCGACTGCGGTGGCTTTGGCGACGTTTGTCTCGTAGCCGCAGTCCTTGCCCTGGTCGTAGAGCCACTCGGCCTTTTGACGCATGACTGCCGCGGACTCCATTCGCGCGTACGGTTTGGCGATTGGGAAGGAGACTGCCTGATGAGTGCCAACCGGTTTGCCGAACACTTCGCGGTCGTTCGCGTACTGGATGGCGTGGTCGGCGGCGAGCTTGCCGATGCCAGTGCCGGCGGCGGCAAAGCCGATGCGTTCGGGATTGAGCGTATCGACGAGTGGCCACCAGCCACCGTCTTCCTCGCCGAGCAGGTCGTCTTCGTGGACGCGCACGTCCTCCATGAACACCTCACAGGATTTCGAGTAGTTCATCGCGTGTTTCTCGATGGGTGAGACGTCGATGCCGGGCTTGTCCATGTCGACGATGAACAGACTGATGCCGTCGGTGCCTCGCTCGACTTCCTCACGGGGGGTCGTCCGCGTGACGACGATCATGTTGTCCGCGATATCCGAGAAAGTTATCCAGGCTTTCTGGCCGTTCAGGATGTACTCGTCGCCGTCTTTCTCTGCGTGAGTGGCGACGTTGAGCGTGTTTGTCCCTGCTTCGGGTTCCGTGATACCCATCGAGAACAGCCGGTCGCCCGTCGCGATGTCTGTCAGGTACTTCTCTTTTTGTTCCTCTGTTCCGTGTTTCTTGATGCCGACCGCAGCCATCCCGGCAGTCAAGACCAGATACCAGGTACCGGCCATGCCACAGCCTTCGGCACACAGCGTCTCCATGACCAGTCCCATCTCCTGCATACCCATCTCTGCACCCATGTACTCCTCGGGTACCAGCAGTCCGTGGAAGCCCGCTTCGGCGAGTTCGTCCCAGAAATCCTGTGAAAATTCGCCGTTCTCTTCCATCTCTCGCCAGTATTCCGGGCCGAACTCCTCTGCGATTTCGGTCGCGGTCGACCGAATCATCGAGTGCTCGGCACTCTGCTCAAAGTTCATGCTATCTATCCTCATACTATACCCTACACGCGACCCATTAGTAGTTTTTGTTGAGTGACCCCTCAACGAGAAAATGGGTTACTCGTCGGCGCTGCAGACGAGCACCGGACGGTCGGTATCGAGAATAACGCTCTGTGTGACACTGCCAAACAGTACTTTGCCGGTCGGTGTCCGCTTTCGTCCCGCGACCACAATCTGGTCTGCGTCCCACTCGTCGGCTACGTTGATAATCGCCTCAGCGGCGTTGCCACCGTATCCCTCGGCAATTACTTCGATACCTTCCTCCTCCAGTAATTCTCGGGTTTCACGAACCGGCTTGACCTGTTCGATGGTTCCACCCTCCGGATTCTCACTGAAGGAGTGGACGAGCACTACCTGCACCTCGTCTGCTTCCAGCGGCATCGATGTAATCGCCTCTGCCTGTGCCTGTGCACGCGATTGGTCGGTGTCGATGCCCACGACAAATGTGAACATAAAGCAACAGTTGCGCGACTCGTATTTCATTGTTT
>CAZFOF010000251.1:0-3696 GCA_964520265.1 uncultured Halobacteriales archaeon
ACCCGCTCGGCCCCGACGACGACGTGCAGGAAGTCGTCGAGCGACTGAAGAACTCGGTACAGCTCCGCAGCGGTGACCGGCGCACGTTCCACACGCGTGTCGGCGCCGAGGACATGTCCGCCGAGGACATCGCGGACAACATCGACGTGATTCTTCGCCGTCTCCACGCAGACCTGGAGAAAGGTCCGATGAACATCGACAACGTGTTTGTCAAGACGACGATGGGGCCGGCTGTGGAGGTATCGGCATGAGCGCAGAGAGTGAGCGGAAAACGGAGACAATCCCCGAGTGGAAAAAGGAAGAAGTCGAGTCGGTCGTCGACTTCCTCGAATCCTACGACAGCGTCGGCGTCGTGGACATCACCGGCATCCCGAGCCAGCAGCTCCAGGATATGCGCCGGAATCTCCACGGTGTCGCCGAGTTGCGCGTCTCGCGGAACACGCTGCTCGTCCGTGCACTCGACTGGGCCGACGAGGGTCTCGAAGACCTGACCGGCTACATCAGCGGACAGGTCGGCCTCATCGGCACCAACGCCAACCCCTTCAGCCTCTTCCAGCAACTGGAAGAGTCCAAGACCTCCGCCCCAATCAACGCGGGCGAGGTCGCGCCCAGCAACGTTGTCATCCCCGAGGGTGACACGGGCGTCGACCCCGGCCCGTTCGTCGGGGAACTGCAGGCCGTTGGCGCGAGCGCGCGCATTCAGGAGGGCTCCATCCAGGTGCTCGAAGACTCGACAGTCCTCGACGCCGGTGAGGAGGTCTCCGCAGACCTCGCGAACGTGCTCACGGAACTCGGTATCGAGCCCAAAGAGGTCGGTCTCGACCTGCGCGGCGTCTTCGGTGACGGCGTGCTCTTCGAGCCCGAAGACCTCGAACTCGATGTCGAAGCCTACCGGGACGACCTCTCCGCCGCAGCAGGTCGCGGTCGGAACCTCGCGCTCAACGCGAGTTTCCCGACGGCAGCGACCGCACCGGCACTGCTGGCCAAAGCCAGCGGCGAGGCGAAGAACCTCGGCATCTATGCGGCCATCGAAGACCCGGACGTGATGCCAGACCTCGTCAAGAAAGCCGACGGACAGGTGCGTGCACTCGCCGCACAGATCGACGACGAGGACGCACTTCCGGAAGAACTGCAGGAGGCCGCTGCGGAACAGGCAGCGCCTGAACCCGCAGAGACCACCGAAGACGAATCGGACGACGACCAAGACGAACCCGAGACTGAAACCGACGACGCCGACGATGACGACGAAGACGACGGCGACGCCGGTGACGCACTCGGAGATATGTTCGGAGACTAACAATGGAATACGTATACTCAGCACTCATCCTGAACGAATCGGGCGAAGAGATCAACGAAGACAACCTGACAGGCGTCCTCGAGGCAGCCGGCGTCGACGTGGAAGAATCCCGCGTCAAAGCGCTGGTCGCCGCACTCGAAGACGTCGATATCGACGAAGCAGTCGAAGAGGCAACGGCAGTGCCCGCCACGACCGGCGGCAGCGGTGGCGCAGCCCCCGCAGCCGACGACGGCGGCGCTGAGGAAGAAGAAGCAGAAGAAGCAGAAGAAGAGGAACCAACTGAAGAAGAAGCAGGCGACGACGACGACGAAGACGACGGCGAAGCCGGCGAAGGTCTCGGCGAACTCTTCGGATAACGCTTCGACACTCGCATTCGCGTTCTTTTCGGTTACAGAAGACCACGAGCAACAGCTTCGCACACGACCGACGGGAGTCTCTCTCAGGTGTGAAGGTTCAAATAGGAATTGCCGACCAGCCCAGGACATGGCTGTCACCGGCGTCACGGTCGCACCCGAACAGACAGCCCTGGCGCTTGCGTTCGTCCTCTGTGGCGTCGTCCTCGGAACGGTGAGCGGACTGACGCCGGGCGTGCACGCGAACAACTTCGCGCTCTTGCTGGCAGCCGTTGCGCCGACAGTCCCGGGGCCGCCACGCTACGTCGGGGCAGCGATGCTGTCGGCCGGGGTCGTGCATACGTTTCTCGATATCGTGCCCGCGCTGGCACTGGGCGTACCAGACCCGGCGATGGCCGCCAGCGCGCTGCCGGGACATCGTCTCGTCCTTCGTGGGCGCGGGCGCGAAGCGTTGCGTCTCTCCGCACTCGGGAGCGTCCTGGCCGTCGGCTTCGCGGTACCGCTTGCCGTTCCGGTGACGGCACTCATGGAACGAGTGTATCCGACGATTCGCGCCCATCTCACGATTGTGCTCGTGGCGGTGATGGCACTGCTCGTCGTCGGCGAGCGGACGTGGTTCGCCCGCATCGGGGCCGTCGCGGCGCTTGCCGGCAGTGGCGTGCTCGGCCTCGTCGCACTCGACTTACCCGCGAAGGGGTTGCTCCCGGCCGGAGAGATGCTGGCACCACTGTTCGCGGGGCTGTTCGGTGCACCCGTACTGGTCGAAGCACTCGGCGGCGAGGGCGTCCCGCCGCAGGCAGACCCCACGATTACGGTCTCCGGGCGCGCCGTCGGGAGTGTTGCCTTCCTCGGGACGCTGTCGGGCGCTGTCGTCGGCTACCTCCCCGGGATTTCCAGCGCCATCGCCGCGACCGGTGCGCTGGTGGCACTTCCCTCGGGTGGGCCACGCGCGTTCGTCGTGGCGACAAGTGGCGTCAATACCGCCAACACCATCTTTGCGCTGTTTGCACTGGTTGCACTCGGAAATCCACGGACGGGCGTTCTGGTCGCACTGGAAGACGCGGGTCTGCCGGTGGTGTTGCCACTACTGCTTGCAAGTATCGCCATTGCCGCTGGTCTCGGATTTTTGCTTGTTGTCGGCCTCGGTGACCGCTACCTGCTGGCGGTTGGCCGACTCGACAACACACGACTGTCCGTCGGCGTCCTCGCATTGCTCGCAGTGCTGGTCGTCGCCATCGCTGGAGTGGTGGGACTCGCCGTCTTCGCAGTCAGCGCAGTTGTTGGACTCCTGCCGGTGCAGTTCGGCGCAAAGCGGGCAAATCTGATGGGCGTGCTGCTGGTGCCGCTCGCGCTTGGCTAACTCACTCGAAGCGGAAGGTGGCGCCGTCGTCGGTGTCCTGCACCTCGACGCCGAGGGCCTGGAGTTCATCACGGAGCGTATCGGCACGCTCGTAGTTGCCGGCCTCACGTTCCTGTTCGCGCACCGAGAGCACTAACTCGACGAGGTCTTCGGCAACGGAGACGTCACCGTCCGCGGCGCTGTCGCCAAATGCGAGTCCGAAGACGCCGCCGCCGAGGTCTTCGAGCGTCTCGACAGCCATCCGGAGACCACGGTAGTCGTAGGCGTCGTGGCTGTCGATGTGGCTGTTGACCGCCGAGACGAGGTCTTCGAGCGACGCGAGCGCACGCCGCGTGTTGAAATCGTCGTTCATCGCCGCCCGGAACTCCTCGTGGGTGGTGTCGACGGCCTCTCGGAGTGGTTCCGCCGTGACTTTCGTCCGCGCGTCGATGCTGTCACAGGCGTCGACGGCGCGCTCGTAGCCACGCTGGAGTCCGTCCCAGCGCTCGATTGCCTCGTTCATCGTCGCCTCGCTGTAGACGGCCTCGTTGTGGTAAGCTGTCGACAGCAAGAAGGTACGGACGGCGTCGACCCCGTAGGCGTCGATGGCCTCCCCGACCGTCTCGAAGTTACCCAGCGAGGAGGACATCTTCTCGTCGTCTGCGGCATCGAGCAGTCGAACGTGCAGCCAGTAGCGAGCGAAGGTG
>CAZFOF010000252.1:0-3694 GCA_964520265.1 uncultured Halobacteriales archaeon
CTGCAGTTCGTCGTCGAGACGTTCACCACGACGGGCTATGGCTCGGATTCGCCGTGGACGACGCCGGTGATGAATCTACTCGTGATTACGATGGACACGGTCGGTACCGTGGCGATTTTCCTTGCGTTGCCCGTGCTTTTGTTCCCGGCAATGGAGGACGCGTTCTCGACGACCGTTCCCTCAACTGTCGAAGGCGACATGACCGACCACGTTGTCATCGCAACCTACACCCCCCGCGCCGACGCACTCATCGAAGAACTGGATAGTCGCGGCGTCGATTCCGTCATCGTCGAACCCGACCGAGAACGCGCGACGACACTGTACGAGGACGGCTACGACATCATCCAGGCCGAACCAGACTCCGTCGAGGGACTGGAGGGGGCAAACCTCCCCCAGGCCCGGGCGCTCGTCGCGGATGTCTCCGACCAACTCGACGCCAGCATCGTCCTCACGGCCCGGGAACTCTCCGAGGAGGTGCGCGTGGTCAGCGTCGTCGAAGACCCGGACAGCACACGGTATCACGAACTCGCGGGCGCTGATATCGTCCTCTCGCCCCGACCGCTCCTCGGAGAGCGACTCGCAGAGGTTATCTCGACGGGTGTGACGACGGAACTGGGCGACAGCATCGAGGTCGGAAAAGACTTCGAAATTGCCGAATTGCTCATCCACCATGGCAGTCCACTCGCGGGGACGACACTCGCCAACAGCGGCCTCCGTGAACGCAACGGTATCAACGTCATCGGTGCGTGGTTCCGCGGCGAGTTCGAGACGCCGGTCAACCCCGAGACGGTGCTCAAAGGCGGGACGGTACTGTTGTTGACGGGACGGGAGAGTCAGGTACAGTCGCTGGAAAAGCTGCCGGAATCGGTCGTCAGGGAGTTCGAAACGGGCGAGACAGTTGTCATCGGATACGGACACGTCGGCCAGGCCGTCGTAAACACACTCGCAACCGAAGACCAGCCCTACACCGTGGTCAACCGCAACGATGCACCCGGCGTCGACGTTGTCGGCGAGGCCGACGACCCGGACGTACTCCGGGAAGCTGGCATCGAGTCAGCCCGGTCAGCAGTGCTGGCGGTGCCAGACGACACGGAAGCGGAGTTCGCGACGCTGGTCATGCGTGATATGAACCAAGACCTGGACATCGCAGCGCGAACCGAGGAGGCAGAGGCCGTCCAGAAGATGTACCGAGCGGGCTCGAACTACGTCCTCTCGCTGGCACAGGTGACCGGCCGTATGACCGCCACGGCGGTACTGGAAGGCGAACCGGTCGTCTCGATGAACCATCAGGTGACCGTCCGCCGAACGCCAGCGCCGGGGCTAGCCGGGCAGACACTCGCAGAGGGGAGCGTCCGCGAGCGAACCGGCTGTACGGTGGTCGCGGTCGAACGCAACGGCGACGTGCTGACCGACCTCGGCCCTGATTTCCGCGTCGGGGATGGTGACGAACTCATCATCGCCGGGACGAAAGAGAGTACCCGGACGTTCGTCGACCTGCTCCAGTGACACACAGACCGACTGGGGACAGGGGCCGGCGTTCGGGGCGACGTTAGTCGTGCTCGATGACGATGCGGTATTCGTCGTCTGTGACGCGGGTCGTCTCGTGGGTGAATCCGCGCCGTGCGAGCACGTCGTAGAGCGGAACCGGTTCGAAACTGTTCACCAGGACGAGCCGTTCGTCCGAGGGGAGCTCTTTCAGTGCCTGCATGATATCGCCAAACGGTTCGCCGTCGATTTCGCGGACATCGAGCCGTCGTGTCTCAGATGTGGGCGCCATACCAGGACACAGGGATGGTCGCATAGAGGTGTTCTCCCGAACGTGTGCGACTGTCGACCTATTTTAGGTAGACCGAAATTTACTTGTTCCGTGTAGTTTTAGGAGTGCCTAAAATGTCCCTGAATCGTCGGGCAGTCAGTTGGCACTGGACTGGAGGACTGGCAGCAGCGTCGGGTGAGCGAGGATGACAGGTCGAACCCCGCTTGACGACGCACGCGAACGCGTCGAAGCAGAGACAGCGGCTGTCACGGAGAAACGGGAGGCAATCACAGCGTTTGCCAGTCGCGTGGAGTCGCTGTCGCCGACGCGGATATCACAAAAAAGCGCAACACAGACCGTCGGCGGGCAACTCACCAGTGGGGGCGGGACAGACCGTCGTGCCACAGTGCGGACGGCCTTTGCCGAGACAGTCCAAACACACACCGACACGAAGTCCACGCTCGGTGCAGTTCGTGCAGAACTGGGTGAGACGGCCGCGCTCGTACTCGCACCCACGACACAGACGGCTTTCACACCAAACCTCCGCACGCAGTTACTCGCCGCCGCAGAGAACCGACGGCAGGAACTGGCCGTCACAGAGCAGGCACTCGGTCGTGAACGCGAGCAGGTCGAGACAGCCGAAGCGACACTCACCGACCTGGTCGACTGGCTCCAGACGGCCGACGAAACACCACTTTCAGCACTCGGGTTCGAGGCGTTGCAGACACGCCACGAGAAACTCGACGACTGGCAGCGCCGACTGGAGGGAGTCTCCGAGAGTCGCCAGTCGTTTCTCCACGGCACGACGAGCGACAGCGGGCGAATCGGTGCAGATAACCACGAACTCGTCCGCTCGATATACGAGGACTTCGCCGTCGACCATCCGGTGCTCGCGACAGTGACACAACTCCAGGAGACACTGGAAGAGTGCCAGCGGGTCGTCCGAGCGCACCTGCTACGCCGGGCGTGAGCGAACTCACATCCGCTATGCGGGTTCGAGTTCCGAGAGGCGCATGGCGTTGCCGGTGACGCCGACGGTCATCCCCGCGTCGCCGACCAGCACGGCCAGCCAAATCGGAACGAGTCCGAAGGGGACAAGCGCCGCCAGCAGTGCCTTCGCGCCGAGACTCGACCAGACGTTCTGTCGGATGACGGTCGTCGCTCGCATCGACAGCCGACGGAGATAAGGGAGGCCGCGCAAATCGTCGCCGAGCAACGCGATATCGGCGGTCTCCAGTGCGGTGTCCGTCCCGGCCGCACCCATCGCGATGCCGACAGTCGCCGTCGCCAGCGCGGGTGCGTCGTTGATGCCGTCGCCGACCATCGCCACACCGTCGTATTCCGCGTCGAGTTGCTGGACGGCCTCGACTTTCTCGTCGGGGAGGAGTTCGGCACGATAGTCGTCGACACCGACCGCCTCGGCGATTGCGCGAGCAGTACGCTCGTTGTCGCCGGTCAACATGACGACCTCCTCGATACCCAGGTCGTGCAACTGCTCGACGGCCTCGCGAGCGCCGGGTCGAATCTCGTCGGCGACGGCGATGACACCCTCCAGTTCGTCCTCGGTACCGACAAGGATGACCGTCTTCCCCTCCGCCTGAAGGTGTGGAATCGTCTCGTCCAGCAAGTCCAGACAGTCGTTTCGCTCACAGAGGTCACGTGAGGTCGTGGTGACCTGCCCGCCGTCGGTCGCGGCATGAACGTGTGAGAGGTCGAAGCCCAGTTCCTCGAACAGCGCGGGCTTGCCCGCGTAGTGGGGCACGTCGCCCAGTGTTGCCTGGACACCCTTGCCGGTGAGTGACTCGAAGTCGCGAATCTCCCGGGCAGTGACGTCGTTGCCGGCAGCGTGGTCGACGATGGCCTCGCCGATTGGGTGTTCGCTACGGCGTTCCAGTCCACGCGCACACCGGAGCACGTCGTCTTCGGTGTTGTCGTTGA
>CAZFOF010000253.1:0-3632 GCA_964520265.1 uncultured Halobacteriales archaeon
AGTAGCCGTCACAGGTGACGAGATGCTCCCACTCGGCGGCGTTCATCCGTGTCGCGAGTGCGTCTGCCGAGAAGCCGGCAAAGACCACCGCGTGTGGTGCACCGATGCGGGCACACGCGAGCATGGCGATGGGCAACTCCGGAATCATCGGCATGTACATCGTCACGACATCGTCTTCCTCGACACCCTGGTCGCGGAGGACGGCCGCGAACTCGTTGACCTCTTCGTGGAGGTCTTCGTAGGTGTACGTTCGCTCTTCGCCGAGTTCGCCAATCCATTCGATGGCGGCTTCGTCGCCTCGCTCGTCGAGATGGCGGTCGAGACAGTTTTCGCTTGCGTTCAGTGAACCGCCAGTGAACCACTTGTAGAAGGGGGCTTCGCTCTGGTCGAGCACCTGGTCGTAGTCTTCTTCCCAGTCGAGAAGGTCTGCTGCACGCTCCCAGGCCTCCGGCCAGTTCTCGTCGAACTCCTCGTAAATCGATTCGTCTGTCACGTTCGCTTGCTCAACGAACGATTCTGGCGGCTCGAACTCGTCCTGCTCTTCGAGTCGCGCCTCCAGTTCTACCTCAAGTTCGTCGTCGTCGTCTGACATTGCAAGCAAGTATCCAACAACGCCCATATTAATGGACGCTGCTAATTATCCCAATTCCTCATTTTTTCAACCCGCCAATACGATAATTGCAAAATATGAGAATGGCAAAATAACTCCGTTAACCACTTCCTTTATATATGGTATGGACTGCGCAAGCAATGTCGGGGTCACAACTCGGTGTTCGGTTTCTGCGGTTCTCTCAGTCGAGTGAACAACCCTAGATACTTAGTGCGAACGACTCACATGGCAGATTCCAGTGGTTTGGGTGGACGGCAAATCAATGCCACAGTGCCCGTCACTCACTCTTCGTCGAAGGCGACACTGAGCAGTTTCTGTTGGGCACGCCGGAGATGGTTGTGCAGTGTCGGTGAGGAGATGTCCATCGAATCTGCGAGTTCTTCGGCGGTCGACCCGCGGGGCCACTCGAAGTAACCGGCGTGAAACGCCGCTCGCAGTACAGACTGCTGTTTCTCCGTGAGTTTCTCGTCCATCGACTCACGGAAGCCAGTCGGTGTCTGTTCGGTCGGCGTCACCTCCTGTTTGCTCCGCAGATTCATCGAGGGGTACTGTCGGGTGAGTTCGTCGACGAGGGCACGGACGCCCACGTTCGGTGCGAACTCGGCGACGACCTCCGCCGTTGCGTTTTCGACGGTGAGTTCGGTGACGGTACCGCCTCGTTCGGTCATCGCGAGCATCGGCGACCCCTTTCTGATGACGACTTCGAGGAGTGCGCCGTCCTCGAAGCCACGGATGAGTCGGGCATCACCGACGCGGTCGGTTTCGGAGACCCAGCCCAGAACGGTGTCGCCGGAGACGCCCTCGACGTTCAGGAAACACAGCAGTGAGTGGGCGTCGGCGGCGACTACACCGTCGAGTTCGACGGTACAATCCAGTGTCGACGCGAGGTCGACCAGCACCGCCTCCCGGTCGGTGTACTGCAGTGTCAGGCCGACGACGGTGTCACCGAGCAGGAGTTGCCGGCGTTCGGTCGCGGTAATCGTCAGGCCGATACGCCGGCCAAGGTCTGCAAGCACCGTCCGTTCCGGGTCGTCGAAGACGTCTCGTCCCTCCGCCCGGACGACCAGCGCACCGTAGTTCGTCTCACCGTGGACGATTGGGACTGCCGCCAACAGCCCCCGCTCTTCTGTGCTGGGGCGTGGGTGGTCTGGTGCGACCAGCACCCGTTCGGTCTGGAGTGCCTGTTTGATGATGGTGGTGTTGCTGGCGCCGTCGAAGCGGTTCGGGTCGCTGCCCGCGTGCTCGCGCACGACGATACGTTCGCGCTGGCGCTCGCGTTCTGTTACCCACGCCGCGGAATAGCTCTCGCTGTCGGTCAGCGTCTCGCAGATGCTGGCTTCGATTTCCTCGCGTGAGCCGGCCGCTGACAGCACCTCGCCGACGTTGTCGAGTGTGTCGACGATGCCGCCGAGTCGGCCCGTGTGTGTGGCTGGCTCCTGTGTCTCTTCCAGTCCCTCGAAGGCTGCGGCAATCTCGTCCTGTGTCGGCTCGTCGAGCGACGGTAACAGCCCGTCGACGCCTTCCCAGCCGCCGACGGCCGTGACGATTCGCGGGTCAACACCCTGCTGGACGAGCAGTTGTCGGGCGAAGTACCGCCGGAGTACCGACGGTGTCACCGACTGCAGGCTCGGTCGGCCAGTCCACTCGGCCGCCCGCTGGCCGACTTCCCTGACGAGCATCTGCACCCGTCGCGTCGAGACGTCGATGACCTGTTCGCTCGTCCCCACGTCGTTGCTGCGGACGTACTGCCAGAAATCGTGGGCGACACGGGACGGAAGATACGTCTCCCGTGTGCCGCCGTCGCTTTCCTCCACTGTCAGAAAGTATCGCGTCCGTCCTTCCCCACCCTGGCTGGTGACTGCTGCGGGGGTCAGCCGCGGTATCTCGGCGGCACTGAGTCCGACTTCGCCACAGAGGCGGATGAGCAGTTCCTCACGGTACGTCTCCGTCGACTGCCGTAACTGCTCGTACTCTCGGGCAGTCAGGCGAAGTTCCTCTGTGGCTTCGCTCATGTTTCGAAGTATGCAAATTATGCGAAACCGGGTATATATCTCTTGCCCCGTAAATAGTCAGGTTCACCCATCACCTCTCGTCGTGAACGACGATTCTTGCTCGGTATTTAGTTCGCGGTCTTCGGAAGAACCGAAACCCACCGTTCAGTCGGGGTCGATCTCCGACTCGATTTCGCCGACGACCTCTGGATTGCGAAGCGCACTCAAATCACCCAGGTCTTCGTCGTTGGCGATGTTCTCCAGCAACCGCCGCATGATTTTGCCCGAACGTGTCTTCGGGAGGTTCGGTGTGAACACGACTGCTTTCGGACGGGCAATCGAGCCGATTTCGGACTCGACTGCGTCGATGATTTTCTCCCGCAGTCTGTCCTCGTCGTCGCACTCGTCGGTGGTGCTGACGTAGGCGAAGACGCTGTCGTCGCGTACCTCCTCGGTGCCACTGACGACAGCGGCCTCGGCGACGCCTTCGACGCCGACGATGGCCGATTCGATTTCCATCGTCCCAAATCGGTGGCCGGAGACGTTGATGACGTCGTCCAGTCGCCCGAGGATAGTGATGTAGCCGTCGTCGTCGTCGGCGAGTGCGCCGTCTTCGGTGGCGTACGTCCACTCGAAGTCTTCGAGTGGCGGCGTTGCATCACTCGCGCGGTCGGCCCACTCGCGTCCCTCGCAGAGTTCCCGAGGCATCCCCGGCCACGGCTTGGTGACGACCAGATATCCGCCCTCGCCGGGGTCGACTTCGTTCCCGGCTCTGTCGACGATTGTCGCCTCGATACCCGGCAACGGTGGCCCTGCCGCCCCTGGCTTCATATCCTTTATTGCGGGCAGCGTCGACACCAGCACTCCGCCGGTTTCGGTCTGCCACCAGGTGTCTACGATGGGACACTTCTCGTTGCCGATGTGTTTGTAGTACCACTTCCAGGCGCGGGGGTTGATGGGTTCGCCGACCGTTCCCAGCAGCCGGAGGGTAGAGAGGTCGAAGGCGTCGGGGTACTCCTCGCCCCACTTCA
>CAZFOF010000254.1:0-3627 GCA_964520265.1 uncultured Halobacteriales archaeon
CGATTTTGGCACCTCGTTGTGCCAAATCTGTTCACGTACGTATAGCCGGGAGTATGAGTTGCCCGTTCAGGCCAGAAATTCTTCGAGCAGTTCGGTCACCCGTCGTGGTTCGTCTGCCTGTACCCAGTGGCTCGCCCCGGGGAGGCGTTCGACGCGGCAGTCGGCGACTCGCTCCTCGACTCCCTCCAGCAGTTCGAGACCGAGTGCTGCGTCCTCTTCGCCCCAGATAACCAGCGTCGGCACGTCGATTCGCTCGCTCGGTGCATCTCCACCCAGAAACAGCGAGCGCAGCGTGGAGCGCGCGGTGTCGCGGGCGATTGCGCGGTAGTAGTTGACCGGGCCGGTCATCGACCCCGACCGGGTCATCGCCGCTTTGTAACGCTGGATGTCGGCGTCGGTGAAGGCGTCGGGAGCGGCCGTAACGGTCAGTACCTCGTCGAGTATCCGGTAGTCGCTGGCCTGGAGAATCCACTCGGGCACCCACGGCACCTGGAAGAGAAAGACGTACCACGACTGCAGCAGTTGCCGGGGTGACGCCAGGAGCTTCTCCCGGAAGACGGCCGGATGCGGCGCGTTCAGGACGGCCAGTTGACTGACCAGGTCGGGCTCGCGGATGGCCGTCTCCCAGGCGACGAGACCGCCCCAGTCGTGGCCGACGAGTGCTGTCTGTGCGTAGCCGAGCTGCTCGACGAGACCGCGCACGTCGGCGACCAGTTCGGGCATCGCGTAGCTGCCGACGCCATCTGGCTGCGAGGAGCGGTTGTACCCCCGAAGGTCGGGTGCGACAACGCGGTAGCCAGCCCCTGCCAGCGCGTCGAGTTGGTGTCGCCACGCGTACCAGAACTCCGGAAAGCCATGCAAAAGGACGACGAGTGGCGCGTTGCCGGTCGGATGGTCGACCGCCGCTGGGTCGGGGTCGACCGTGACGTAGTGGAGGTCGACGCCGTTGACGCGGGCGGTTTCGTGTCGCCAGTGCTGGGGGTCGTCGGGGTGGCCCGGCGTCCCCGCGAAGTCGGTCGCCATCTCAGAACTCTCGGAGTTTCGCGAGGCGATCCTGTGTGCCGCCTTCGGCGATAGCACTGCGGGCACGGCCGAGGCCGTCCTCGATGTTCTCGACCTCGTCGCCGGCATAGAGGCGAACGGCAGCGTTGAGGACGACGGCGTCGGTGAAGTGGTCGTCACGCTCGCCGGTCAGCACCTCCTCGGTGATGGTCGCCGAATCGACAGCCACATCCTCGACAGCGAGGTCGTCGCGCTCGAAGTCCATCCCGTACTCGGCGGTCTCGATTTCGTAGTCGGTGAACTCGCCGTCGTACTCTGCGACGACCGTCGTCCCGGGGCGGATATCGTCGTACCCCTCCAGCCCCTGGAACATGATGACACGGGGGATGTCTTGACTCTCCATCTTGCCGACGGTGTCGACGATGCGCTCGGCGAAGGCCAGATGGTAGAAACTGCCCAGATGAACGTCGGCGTCGGCGGGATTGGAGAGCGTTTCGATGGTGTTGACGAAGGTGCGAACGCCCATCTCACGGCGGCGGTCGTAAAGGGCGTCGATGCCGGGGTTGAAGTTGGGCTGGTAGTAGAAGCCAAAGCCGGTCGCATCGACCATGTCGGCGCTCTCGGTTGGTTCGATGTCGGTGCGCACGCCGAGTTCGTCGAGGACGTGTTTGTAGGCGGTTGCCTCCTGTGTGGGGACGCGGTCACCCGAGTGGACAACGACGGGCGTGCCAGCGGCCGCGGCGACGAGGCCGGACGCGACACCGAGCAGTGCGGAGGTGTGCTTGCCGTCGTAGTTGGCACCGCAGTCGACGGGGTCACAGTCTGGGACGGCGGTTTCGACGCTTTGCTCGCGCATCACGTCGGTGAAGGCGGCCAGTTCCGTCGGTGTGTTTCGCTTCCAGCGGTTGGCAAGCCAGAACGCGCCCAGCGTGGTCTCGGCGGGTTCGTCTGCGAGGATGCGCGCGAAGGCTTCGCTGGCCTGTGCGGCCGTCATATCATCGGCAGATTTGTGACCGGAGCCGACGACTTCGGTCATGAGACGCTGCAAGGGCCATTCACCGAACTGCTGGCTCGCGTCGTGCATACCCGCTGTATGGGCAGTTCGACCTAAAGGTTCCCGCTTCGGCGGTGACCCGCAGACTCATGTACTCCCAGTCCGTATGTGGGTGCGAATGGGAACACGTACGTTCACGTCTCTGTTTCGTCGGTCTGTCGGGCGGCCCGAAACCTTTTCCATCCGGTCGGGTGTAGGTGCTAGAGAATGAGTATGGCCGACCCCGCGACTGTGCTCGTCGTTGACGACGAGCCAGATGTCGCCGATGCGTATGCAGCCCAACTCGAAGAGGACTACATCGTCTCGACGGCCTACAGCGGACAGGAGGCCCTCGACCAGCTCGACGATGCCATCGACATCGTGTTGCTGGACAGGCGTATGCCCGGGGTTTCCGGTGACGAGGTGCTCGAACACATCCGCGACCGGGGACTCGACTGCCGCGTCGCGATGGTGACGGCTGTCGACCCCGACTTCGACATCATCGATATGCCCTTCGACGACTACGTCATCAAGCCGGTCTCTCGTGACGACCTGTTCAACACCATCGACCGGCTGCTGACCGCCTCCGAGTACGAGGCCAAACTACGGGAGTATTACTCGCTGACGGCCAAACACGCGACACTTCTGTCGAACAAACCCGAATCGGAGCTGGCCGAAAGCGAGGACTTCGCCGAACTCGAACGGCGGATGGCAGAGGTACGCGAGGGACTCGACGAGACCATCTCCGAGTTCGACGACGACGACTTCGAGGCTGCGTTCCGCGACCTCGGTGACCCACCTGCCGATCCGATGGACAAATAACTTTCCTGGCGCCGATATATCCGTTCGATTTTCCGGTTTCTGGTACCGAAACTGGTAACCTTGATTCTCCCCTAACACTGGTCGATGAGCCAGCAACTCCCGGACGTACAGGCATCGAGTCCGGACGTGGCTGTCGGTCTCAACCACGTCGGTGTTACCGGTGTGGAGAAGTTAGTCAAAGTCGACCGCGCCGAGAAACGGCCGCTCGTGTTTATGGCCGAGTTCGAAGTGTTCGTCGACTTGCCCTCCTGGCGGAAAGGAGCGGACATGAGTCGGAACATGGAGGTTATCGACGAGACGCTGGAGGCCGCTGTGAGCCATTCGACCTACCGTATCGAGGACGTCTGTGGTGACGCCGCAGAACGTCTTCTGGAGAAACACGACTACACCACAAGCGCAGAGGTGCGCATGGAAGCGGAGTACGTCACCCGCGAGGAGACGCCGGCCTCGGGGATGGCAACCCAGAGTACCGCCGACATCATCGCCTCTGCGACGGCGACCGAGGAGGGCACGCGCGAGGAGATCGGCGCTCGCGTGACGGGCATGACGGTCTGTCCCTGCTCGCAGGGAATGTCTGCCTCACGCGCCCGAGAGACACTTCGCGGTCTGGACGTCGACGACGACACTATCGAGCAGTTCCTCAGCGAAGTCCCCCAGGCAGGCCACTCCCAGCGGGGTCACGCGACACTCACCGTCGAAAGTGAGGGTGCGCCCGAGGTCGACCTGAACGAACTCATCGAGGTCGCGCGGGATTCGATGAGCGCTCGCAT
>CAZFOF010000255.1:0-3598 GCA_964520265.1 uncultured Halobacteriales archaeon
CGAGGCGACCGAGGTCGAATCCGAGCGGTTCACGCAGGACATCAAAGAGGTAATCGAGGATGTCGACCCGGCCCGGATTCTCATCGACCCGATTACACAACTCCAGTACGTGGAGCGGGACGAATACCAGTACCGGAAGCGATTGCAATCACTCATCCGGTTTCTGCGGAATCGACAGGTGACGACAGTTGCGACGCGAACTGTCGACAGTGACAGTGCTACCGCGACCACACACGACGATTTCGACTCACTCAGTGACGGCATTATCAACCTATATCTCGACGAGGGTGAGCGGCGAATCGCAGTCCCGAAACATCGAGGACTGGGGCAGGTAGACGGCACCCACGGACTCGAAATTCGCGACGACGGCATCGAAGTCTATCCACAGATCGTTCCGACACACGACAACCGCACGTTCAACCCGGAACTCATCCAGACCGGACACGACGCACTCAACGCTCTGCTCGGCGGTGGCATCGAACGCGGAACCGTCTCGTTCATCAGCGGCCCGACCGGTATCGGCAAATCGACAACCGGCGCAGAACTCGTCTCGGGCATCGCCGAACACAACGGTACAGCACTTGGCTACCTCTTCGAGGAGTCTATCGACCAGTTCGTCCACCGCTCGGAAAGCCTCGGACTCCCGCTTACGGAACTGCAGGCTCAGGGGTCGGTACGGTTGACAGAAACCGAACCGCTCGTCCGTTCCGCCGAAGAGTTCGGTCAGCATGTCCTCGACCAGGCCGACGAGTACGAACCCGACGTGGTGTTCATCGACGGGTTATCGGGCTACAATATTTCGCTCCAGGGTGACGACCAGCGGCTCGTTCGACGCCTCCACGGCCTCACTCGGGTACTCAAGAACCGCGGTATTGCAGTCATCATCACGGACGAGGCAGACCGTCTCACCGGTATCCCAGAAGCCACCAGTACGGACACCAGTTACATCGCGGACAACATCGTGCTTCTCTCTTACGTGGAAGTCGACGGCAAACTGGACCGGTCTATCGGGGTCGTCAAAAAGCGAATCGGGGATTTCGATAGCCGGTTCCACCGGTTCTCTATCGTGTCCGGCGAGGGACTGGTTATCGAGGAACCATTCGATAACATTCGAGGGATTACGCAAGGCACGCCAATACCTCGTATCCAGGACAACTCCAACCAGACGACCTATCAGCCATGACCGACCGGTCGAGCAACGAGGCGAGTGACCAATACAGGATACAACTCCTGGTTCAGGCGGAGAGTGACCGGAAAGCCCTCGTCGAACTGTTGGGCGAACGGTACAGGGTCATCGTCGATGACACCCTCCAGCCCGTCGATTGTTACCTCGTCGGTGACCGGATGGTTCCCACCTATCGTGACGAGTTGCGGGAACGCAAACAGGCGACACATCCGACATTCACGCCGGTACTACTGCTCCAGCGCGACGAATCGAGGGGGACTGTCCCGCTGCCATCTGAGCAAGATGGCGACCGACCACTCATCGATGAAGTGGTCGACGCACCCGCCGACCGGACGACCTTATTTCGTCGGGTGGAGAACCTGCTAGTTCGACACGAGCAGTCAGTGGAGTTATCCGAACGCTACGAGGATGTCCAGACCCGATTTGAGCAGCTGTTCGACTCGACGAACGACGCAATCCTGGTAGTCGCTCCGTCCGGCGATGAGATTACCGAGTGTAATCCCGCCGCCTGTGACCTCACGGGATATACGTGTGATGAATTGCGTTCCAAGTCCCCAATTGAGACGATCCACACCGACGACTCCGCACGGTTTCAGTCCTTCTTACAGGAAGTTCAGGACGCCGGGCAAGGAGCGACTGACGACCTCACATGTGAGACGAAAGAGGGAGAGAAACGACAGCTAGAGGTGTCGGCGGCGACACTCGGGGATTCCGAACAGTCACCGATAATCCTCTCGGCACGGGACGTGACCGAACGGAAAGCGTACGAACGGGAACTCGAATTGAAGTCCAAGGCGCTTGACGAAGCGCCGGTCGGGATTACCATCACCGACCCCGACCAGGAGGACAACCCGATGATTTACGTCAACGATGGCTTCGAATCGTTGACCGGGTACTCACTGGAGGAAGCACTCGGTCGCAACTGTCGGTTTCTCCAGGGTGAGGCGACACGAGAGGAACCGGTTGCCGATATTCGGGAGGCGACTGATGAGGAGGAGCCGGTGTCCGTGGAACTCCGGAACTACCGGAAGGACGGCAGTCAGTTCTGGAACCGCGTCAGTATCGCACCCGTCAGAGACGACGACGGTAACGTAACGAACTACGTCGGATTCCAGGAGGACGTGACTGAGCGCAAAGAGCGTGAGCAGGAATTGGAACTGTTCCGGAAAGCAGTCGAGAACGCGGGACGTGCAGTCTACATCACCGACAGCGATGGCACAATCGAGTACGTCAATCCAGTCTTCGAAGACACGTCTGGCTATACACGTGCGGAAGCAGTCGGTCAAACGCCCCGCATTCTCCAGTCGGGCAAGCAGGACGACGAGTTCTACGAACAGATGTGGCAAACCATTCTCGCGGGCGAGCGATGGGATGGCAATCTGATTAATCGCCGCAAGAACGGAGAGTTGTACCACGCCGACCAGACAATCACGCCGATAACGAACAGCGCCGGCGAAATCACGCACCTGGTGACGATAGAATCTGACGTGACGAACCGGCGGCTGCGCGAACAGCAACTCGACGTTCTCAATCGCGTGTTGCGCCACAACCTCCGGAACGGCATGAACGTCATCGAAGGCCATGCCGTACTCCTCCAGGATGCCCTCGACGACGAACTCCAGACGCATGCAGACGTAATCGAAGAACAGACGACGGCACTGTCGAATCTGAGTGAGCAAGCCAAGACTGTGCGCTCACTGTTCGGGAAGGAAATATCGAACGAGACTGCCTGCGATGTAACGAACCTGTTGACCGAGGTCGTCGACGAGTGTTCGGAGAGCTATCCACACGCCGAAGTTACGACCAGCACCTCCGAGTCCGTCCGTGCCTGGGCAGACAGTCGATTGAAAATGGCACTCCGAGAACTCGTCGAAAACGCTATCGTCCACAACGACAAGCCCACGCCGGAGGTGACGATTACCACCAGTCGGTCGAGCGGCGAGAGAAGCGAGGAGTGGATTGAACTCGTCGTTGCAGATAACGGCCCGGGCATCCCGGATAACGAATGGGCCATGATCAACAATGGTGAGGAAACACCGCTTCAGCATGGGACTGGGCTCGGACTATGGATTGTCTACTGGACGGTGTGGCTGTTCGGAGGCGAAGTCGACTTCGAAGACAATTCGCCACAGGGAGCCCGCGTCATTTTGACCCTCCCCGAGGCATCCGTCGACTCCTCGCCCCAGAGAGTGCCTGCCAGTCACGACTGATACTGTCGACTATAATCCCCTGATACTGTCGGCTATAAGCGCGTGAAGAATTTCGGCACCCCGTCATGCCGAATAGCTCACCGAAGGTACAGCCGACAGTACGAGCTGATTACGAAACCAGCCCGGTATCCTTGTTGCCGGATACCACATTCCCAGCCTCGTCGGTGAGTGTCTCGACTGTTGCGGAACCAGACACGTCGTC
>CAZFOF010000256.1:0-3591 GCA_964520265.1 uncultured Halobacteriales archaeon
GCGCGACCGTGACGTACTCGAAGTCTGTGTAGAGGAGACCATCACCTACTTCTCGACCATCGAAAGCGCCGAAGCGGCACTGGAAGCAATCAACTCCGCCGACCAGCCACTCGCTGTCCAGGATATCGGTGACCGTCCCAAGACACAGCGCGAGTGGGGCAAGTGACAAGTCGCGGGCATTCTTTGCTCTCGACGAGCCTCAGGATACTCGCCACTGGTGCCCTAAGATGTCAATGAACACATCACTTGGGGGTACGCTTTTGTCGTCGCAGCCGAATACGTATCTCTAACGGGCACCAAAGGGATGAGCCACGGGGAGAGCTACCTGACGTTTGCGGTACACAGCGACCCGCCAGGGGTCGAACTCATCGACGAGATAGAGCGGCGACGCTACACGCTTCAGACGCCGTCGCCGGTCGAACCGACGACAGTATCGGCCGACCAGTTCCGGTTTCCCGTCCGGAGAGCCGTCCAGATTACGACGACGGAACTTGTCTTGCCAAGAGTCGTCGGTGTCTACGCTCGCGACGAGTCACAGTCGATGGTTGCCGAGATCGAGCACCTCGACAGCGTTCGTCTTCCCGAGGGACAGTACACACTCGAACTCTCGACGCAGATTAAGACCTACCTCCGGGTCGAAGGCCCAGTCGAGATTGCGGCTGACATCACACAGACACGCATCGCCTTCGACGCCGAGAGCACTGTCACGATTGGGGCGCGCTCGCGGCACAAACGCCCCGCGGCGACCATTACGACGACAGAAAATCCTCACGACATGATGCGGGCAATCGAAGCCTTCGGCTCGGCGCTGAAGACGGCCGACCCCGAACGGTCGTACCCCACTCTCAGGGGCCATCCGCCCGCGGTCGAACTTGGTGACGAACTCTCGATACCGGAGGGAATCTCCACGCCAGACACCGGCATCACGCTCGAACTCCCGCCGAAACGCTCGGCACTGTACGTCGCAGCACCGCTTGCGTTCTATCTCGGTGCCAGCATCGTCCCGGGACATCGGCCCCGTCTGCGGACAGACGAGGGCTTTACCTACACCTTCCACCGGGAGGAGTTCGAGGGGGACGTCGAGCGTGTACTCAAGCAGGTCTTTTTCCTCGACTGTGTGACGCGCACGGAGGGGCTGTACGAACTCGACCTCCACGAGCGGACGGCCATCGAGTCGGCCGTCGACCTCGATTTCGAGTCGCTGTACGACCGACCGGTCGCGGCACAACTCGAGGCCTACCTGGACGTTCCGTTCGAAGTCATCGAAGACCACATTCCCAGGTGGCGACTGACTGCACACGTCGAGGCGACGCCGGAGGCCATCGAGCAGTTGCCGTTCGTCCTTGACGACCTGGCGGTGGTTCGAACCGACCAGAGTCACAGCCACACTGAACCGACGCTTGGCCCGGAGGTGAGCAAGCAGTTCACCCGCGGTGACGCCATCACCCGGTCAGCATCGGGGGCCACCTCTTCCGCGGAGCGGTCGTTCGTCCAGCCCGAACAGACCGACGCGCTCGAAGAAGCCTGGATTGGCGACCGAATCCCCATCGGTGCCAGCAAACTCACCAAAGCCGCCTTCCAGAACCGACTGGCACGGGAGACGACTGACGGCAACATTACTATCGATATCGTCCTCAACGACACCCGGATGAACGAAGAGCGGACGCTCGTCGACGAAGCCTACGGTGACCGCGACAACCTCCCATTCGACGTGTCGATTCACCGCGAGACGACCGTCGACGAACTTCGCAGCCTCCTGTCCGAACGGACTGGCTTTTTGCACTACATCGGACACACACACCAGGACGGCGTGGAGTGTGCCGACGGCAAACTCGACTTGCAAACGCTGGAAGAGACCGAGGTCGATGCGTTCCTGCTTAACTCCTGTAACTCCTACAACCAGGGCCTCTCGCTCGTGGAAGCCGGCGCAATCGGTGGTATCGTTACACTGAGCGACGTCGTCAACGACAGCGCTGTCGAAATCGGCGTGACAATTGCCCGGCTGCTCAACGCCGGCTTTCCGCTCCGGGCGGCGCTTTCCGTCGCTCGCGACGAGAGCATCTTCGGTGGTCAGTATATCGTGGTTGGAGATGGCGGGATGACCGTAACGCAGGCGGCGAGCCGAACAGCACAGTTATACTCAATCTCGAAGAGTGGCGATATGTACGACCTCCTGGTAACGACGTATGCCACAGATGACGCCGGGCTTGGAAGTTTGTTCATGTCGTATGCCGCAACTGACGAGAAATATCGGCTCAGTTCAGGAGATATCGGTCCTTTCCGCATTTCAGAACAGCGGCTGGCCGAGGTGATGCAGATGGAAGATCTCCCTGTACGGACGAGTAATGGTGTTACGTGGACCTCCTCGCTGAATCCGTCTACCCTCGAGAAGTAACTCCGTTGTTCTACAGTTACGGGCCGCTCACGGTAAAGCCTGAGCCAGCAGCGACGTTGCCTGCCTGAGTCAACAGCATCATCATCGTGAAGAGGACGCCGATCATTCGTGGGTGCTCTGCCAGAAACGCTGCGATGTCATTGTCTGCCATGGTGCGAATAGACAGATTCCCGCTACGTAATTATATCTATCTGATGTTTTCTAATATTTAGTTAATTGTATTAAGTAATTTGTCGCTGTGGGGCTACACATGACACCAATCCGGGAAAATGACCAAAGAACTGAGGGAATTCATTTATTCACTCGTTCCGATTATCATCTGGCCAAAACTATATCTGCCACTACTTTTTTTATACCATCAGCCCAAGTAGTGGGTACCTACCGACCGGATGGGACTCCGCGCTCGGTACTTCGACAGCCCACACAACGATGACAACTGAACACCACCCCGATTCGATACCCGAGAAACTGGAGATTCGACGTTCTTCGCTTCGAACCAGTGCTCGTGCCACTCGCCGGGACATCACACTTGTCCGAAGTGAGGAGGTCGAATCGCTGGACGAGTCCGTCCTCGAAATCCCGACGCCACTCACAGACATTGCCGAGAGCAGCCCGATTCGGGTACTTCACGTCGACGACAACCCCGACCTCACCGAGGTCACAGCGACATTTCTCGAAGACATCAACGACCACTTCGAGGTGGTAACTGAAACCACGGTTGTCGAAGCTCTCAACACACTCGACAGTCGGGCTGTCGACTGCATCATTAGCGATTACCAGATGCCGACAACGGATGGGCTGGAGTTTCTGCAGATTGTCCGTGAGAAACATCCTGATATGCCGTTTATTCTCTTTACCGGGCAGGGAAGCGAAGAGATTGCCAGCGAGGCAATCGCCGCCGGTGTCACCGACTACATGCAAAAGGGTGGGGGTGCCGACCAGTACGAAGTACTCTCCAACCGCATCGAAAACGCCGTCGAGCAGTACCGCACCCAACAGCAGTTCTGGGACGCACTCTCGTGGTACCAGCGTCTGGTCGAGCAAAACGTCGCTGGTGTCTTCGTCGTTCAGGACGAGGAATTCGCCTACGTCAACCAGAAGTTCGCCGACATTTTCGATTACGCACAGACAGACCTCATCGGAGAAGGGGTGTCGGTGTTTGTCACCGAGGAGGAACAGGAGACTGTCGAGACACT
>CAZFOF010000257.1:0-3574 GCA_964520265.1 uncultured Halobacteriales archaeon
GAGCGGACGTCGGCGTACTTCGGCTGGATGACCTCGATGAACTTCTTGGTGAAGAAGGCGATGAGTGGCACCGGCAACAGTGCGATAAGTGCCAGTTTCCAGTTCAGTGAGAAGAGGATGACGGCGATGCCGATGACCATGATGACCAGACGGGAGACGGAGTTCATTCCATCGTTGAGGAACTTCTCCAGCCGGTTCACGTCGTTCGAGAGCACGGACATCAACTCGCCAGTCTGCTTGTCGGCGAAAAAGTCCATGTTCAGCCGTTGCATCTTGTCGTAGGTGTCCGTGCGCACGTCGTGCTGGACGCCCTGTGCGAAGCGGTTCCAGCCCCAGTTTCGGGTGTAATGAAAGAGTGCGCCGCCGAGGAAACTGGCGGCGATGATACCGCCGGCGACCCAGAGCTGTCCGGTCTGACTGTCCGGTAGCCACGATGCGGGGACGAACAGAAGCGAGAACGCCGATTCTTCGAGGAAGATGGCGTCGATAGCGATGCCGAGCAACAGTGGCGGGAGGAGGTCGAGAACGCGGGCGAGGATGCTGCTCACCAGGCCGACGACGAAGTAGGCTTTTCGCTCGCCGCCGTACTCCGTGTACAGGCGCAGCATCGGCCGGTCGACCTGCTCGCGCTCCTCTTCGAACGCGTCAGAGTCGGGGCCTGCGTCGATATTCACACCTGAATCAGGGGGCGATGCGGCAAAAGTTCGTCGGGAACGCTCACGCACCCGCCGGCTCTGTGTGGTTTTCGGGGATGACGACCCGGTCGCCCGGGCCGATTTCGGTTCGATTTGTGTAGCCTCGGGGGACTTCGAGGACGTACTTCCCGCGACCGGGATACCGCAGCGTGTTGTCGCCTTCGGGGACGTCGGCGTGTTGAATCTCTCGTACCGTGCCGTTGGGGGCGATGAAGACGATATCGAGCGGGAACGACATCGATGGCGGCATCACGTAGGGTTTCCCGCCGTCGCTGCCGTGGACGAAGAACATTCCCTCACCGTCGGAGAGGTTGTCCGTTCGTCGGAGGCCGATTCGACGCTTCTCCTGCGTGTCGGCGATGCGAGCGTCGACAGTCACGAGTTCGGTTCCGTTCTCGTCGACGACGGTGACCGGCGTGTTGTCGTACTCACCGGGGTCGACGAACTCGATGGGCGGGAAGAGGACGAGACCACCGCTGACCGCTATCGCGAGAAGACCGATGACGACGAGTATCCGTTGCCGGGTGCCCATGCCTACGGTGTCGGCTGAGAGGCGGGTAAGGATTCCGACCGCAGAGAGAAAGCATTATTCCCACGGGTGGGTTTGTTCCTGTTGTTGGGTTCGTGGTCTAGTTGGTTATGACGCGGCCTTTACAAGGCCGAGGCCGGCGGTTCGAACCCGCCCGAACCCACTTCTGACGCCGACTGCGACGAACGAACGTGAGGAGCCAGCGGCGTCTGTGTGGGCAAGCGGGTTCGAACCAGGGAACGGGAGTGAGTGAGGTTCGAACCCGCCCGAACCCATTTTTGCCGCGAACAACCCGTGAGCGGCAAATGGGTCTTGGGTTGGAACCCTATCAGTCGCGCGCAGCAGAGCGAGCACGTCTGATTCCGGTTCGAACCCGCCCGAACCCACTTTTGCCGCGATATCATGATGTGCCATCGGAGTGGGTCACAGCGGTTCGGCGCAGTCCTGGCAATAGTTGAACGCGGGGTCGTTTTCGGCACCGCAGTGTCGACAGACCACCTGGGTTGGCGGCTCCGCCTCGCCGTCGAGTACCGCCGGCGGCCCGCGGTCGAACTCTTTGTCTTCCGTGTACCGTTCCATCTCGCCGGATTTCCACTTGCGCTGGCGTTCGATGCCGTCGACGACAATCTGCTTGAGCACCGGAATCGTAGCCGCTAACGCGAACAGAAGGAAGATGACGATGACCGTGGCGTAGACCTCACCGAATGTGACCACGTATTCGGTACGCCCGCCGTCTGTTTAGGGGTTGTGCCCAGTTGACATATACCTCATTTTGACCGGCTATCTGGGGGCAGTCTTTCGAAATCCTTTTTTATTCACTCACCGACCGTCCGAGTGTCGCACGACGCGCCGCCTTAGCTCAGACTGGGAGAGCACTCGACTGAAGATCGAGCTGTCCCCGGTTCAAATCCGGGAGGCGGCATCCTGTTACCGCTCGATTAAGATTTGAGAGTGTCGACGCCGTCCTTCGATTCCGGTTTGCCTTGTGCGATGGGAACCGGTCACTGGGCGAGCCCCCACGGCGTGTTGCGTTCTGTAATGTTTGAGATGCGCTCGGGGGATCAAATTATTGCGTTTATTCGGTACTGAGTGAGCTATCGTCTAAATGTCGGACAAGACTGTGGCGAACGAGCAGGAGGAACGCACACAGTTCGGCTCGTCGACGAGTCTCGGTAAAATGGAATGCCACGTTGTAGTGATTGGCCCACGCTGCGACTGTACCCGCGACCTGATTCGGATGAATGTCTCGCCACGCCATACACCCGCGATTACGGAGAAGGGTCTCCCACGATGTCTCGGTGATGACCGGGAGTGGCTGTGTCCACTGGACTGCCCGCTGTAACTCGCGTTCGAATCGATCTCGCTCCCAGGTGAGTGCTGTGAGAAAGTCGTGGCTGGATTTGCGTTCGACCGCGAAGCGTGGGTGATAGGTGTCTCGCTCGGGGTCGTGCCGACAGTGTGCTGGCACGGCGTAGTCACCAGTCGAAAGCGTCACGTCGTGTGTCTCGACCGGGAGACTGTCGAACGTCCACGGGCGTTGTTCGCGCGCGTCTCGCAGAATCGTCGTCGGAATCGGGCTTGCGTCCCGTGTCTCGATCATCTATTGTCGGTCTGGGCCCGTTATTGCGGGTAAACCCTCGCAATGAGCGCCTGTCTGTGTACGCACTGAAACTCCATAATGCTTACAGAGCCGTTGTCACCAGCAGTCTGCAAGAGCTCGAAGCGCGTCTTGACCACGCGACAGAACGGGCAATCGACCGGCGGGTTGTCGAACTCCAGACGGATCTTGATCAGGCCTATCACGCCCTCGAACAGCAAAAAGAACACAAGGAGAAACTCGAACCGACCGTCGAAGCAGTCCGTGAGGAGTCCACAGCCGAAGCGGAGGCTGAAGTTGCGGCGACACGACGCAGGTATCGAATTGTCCTCGTCATCTATCTCCACTCAAATATTCAAATATAGTAGCTGGAGCAAGAAACCGAATATCACCGCGGCGGTTCGAGATTTTTCATCTGGAAGTCTGATCGCGGGACGAACCGGCCAGCCAGTTCTGCGAGTTCCCGCGTGCGCATGATATCTGCGAGGTTGTGTTGCAGTAGCGGCTGCCAGTCGCCGTCTTCAAATGCGGTGACTGCACTCGCACTCCCGTCGAATGGGTCACAGCTGTCCTCTCCGATAAGCAGGTCGTAGACGCCGACGAGGTCGTTCGTATCACCAGTGTCGAACCGACTCATCACCTCCATCATGTCCGCGTACGCGAGGTCACCGAACGGCCACGGGACGCCGTTTCTGTGGCAGGCCGACCGAAGGAACGGGAGGTCGAATCCGCCGTTCCACGTCTCGCCGTTGT
>CAZFOF010000258.1:0-3552 GCA_964520265.1 uncultured Halobacteriales archaeon
CGATAAGCGGTGCCGGCCCGACGGTCATCGCGGCCTGTCACGAGGGCGACCGGCGGGCAGTCGGCGTCGCGATGCTCGAAGCCTTCGACGCCAACGGCGTCGACTCACAGGTCTACCAGACGCGCATCGGTGAGGGCGCGACACTGCACGGGTAGTGGTACTCGAACACGCACGCTGAAACGGCTGGAGTTCCGTCAACCTCGACTACTCGGTATCGGGTTCATCAGCCGATGAATCGTCCGCTGTCACGTCGGTAGACGCGTCCGTCGCGGTGTCACCCGCAGCCTCGCTGGGTCGTGCTTTCGAAGTGGGAGAGGCGGTCTTCGGAGCATCTTGCCTGACACGGAAGCCACCGGTTTCGGCCCGGCCGGAGAGTTCCTGCTGGGGGAAGGGAATCTTGATGTCTTCCGCCTCGAAGGCGTCTTTGACCGAGCGGACGACGGCATCGACGGCGCGCCACTTCCGGGGTGGCATCGGCCGGTCAATCCAGAACCGAAGCTCCAGGACGACCGCGGAATCGCCGAAGGATTTGGGAATGACGCGGGGCGGCGGTGAACTGGCAACTGGTTTGAGGTCTTCCATCGCCGACAGTGCCACCTCGACTGCGTGGTCGGGGTCTGTCGCGTAGTCGATACCGACGTCCTGTCGAATCCGGAGGTGACCGCGCTCGCTGCGGTTGACAATGGGTTGGTTGCTCACCATGTCGTTGGGGATGACGATGGTCTCGCCGTCGAAGTTCTCCATGCGCGTGTTGACGATAGTGATGTCGGTCACGACGCCGGTTCGGTCGCCGATTTCGACCCAGTCACCGATGGTGAACGGACGGGAGAACATGAGAACGAATCCGGCGATAAGCGAGCCAAGCGTCTGTCGTGCGGCGAGACCGACGACGATACCCAGAAAGCCGGCTCCGACGAGCAACCCGGAGAGGTCGACACCCCAGATGGTCAGTCCACCGGCGACGAGAAACGCGAGCAAACTGAGGTTGCCGACGCGGTGGATAATCTCTCGCTGGTGCTCGGTCACGCGGTCGCTGCCGTCGGCAAACCGGTCGAGCGTGTCGCCCAACACGTCCGCAGCGATGTAGGCGACGAGTGCGAGCAGTGCCGTCGTGGCAACCCGGACGAGCAGTGAAACCGACAGGCCGACCAGCGTCACCGCCTCGACGGCCACCTCGAACAGTCCCCAGACGGTCAACAGCGTCACGACAGCCGCCAGCACAATCCCCACCTGGAGCGTCCGGAGCAACAGTCCGCTGATGGTCGTGGGGACGTACTCTCCGAGGGTGTCGACAGTAGTGGTCGCGCGACCGGCGGGAACGCGACTGTGAACAGCGGCGGCGATTCGCCGGACGACGAAGGGAGCGATGACAGACCCAGCCAGCACCGCCACGAGGAGAACCCCGGCAGTGAGCACGAGTCGCCCCTCTGTCGAGGTGACCTGCTCGATGAGCGAGCGTGCCTCCGACGGCAGCGGCACGTTCTGCAACACGACCGGGTGCATATCCCCGAGGATGGACGGTGGTGACTTGGGCCTTTTCGTCCGCCTATCCACTCCAGCGCTTGCTCGTCGACGCCGTCACGGGGAGCCGTCGGCTGTAGGTGAGCACAGGGTCACTCTCTGGCGTGTCGAACCCGTTCGCCTCGAAGAGAGTGTTCTCTGTCACGTCCCACGTCGCCGGGCGAAGCGTCCAGGGCTCGTGTTCGATATCGGCGTATCGCACCGTCCCGTCGCCAGTTTCGGTGAAATAGCGGTAACGCTCGGCGAGGAAGTGTTCGACCGTCCCGGGTTCGGCCGTGAACGCCTCGCCGTCCGGTTCGTAGGTGCCCGCAAACCGGCAGGGGCGTGCGCCGGGTGTTCGCCGCTGACTCTCGAAGCGGACGGGTGGGCCACGCTCGAAATCCATATCCGCGAGGTAGTACGGCAACTGGTTGAACAGTCGAGCGCCGATTACACCCAGTAGGTCGTCGGCATCGAGATTGAAGAAGTAGACGCCGCCTGCACCATCGCAGGTGACGTACGTCCGGAGATTCAACTCCGGCGTCGTCAGTCCGACGGACGCGGGTAGTCCCTTCGGCCGGATGTCACCGATGACAAAGGGGACAACCGAGAGATACGCGTCGCCGTCGAAGGTATCCACCTCGAAACGGGATGGAACGTGTGGCTCTACGATGTCCGGGTCGACAGGATAGCTCGCGAACAGCACGTCGCGCCACTCCATCTCGAAGGCCGGCATGTGTTGATGTACGGGCTCGACGGAAGTGAAATGTTGTGTTCACGGAGACAGCCCGCCGGTGTCATACTCCCGGCTATACGTGTGGCAGTGCTGGAGAAGACCAACAGTACCAATCGAACTGGAGCAGGCGTCGTCGTGTGGTGCTCATGAGAATGGTGAGTGAACTTCGTCGGCCGGCGAACGCCCGTCGCGAATGTACGCACCAACGTACCCTCCCAGCGCACCCAACAATACCATGTAGACGACAGCAGACAGCAGTAAGACGCCGGAGACGAGTACCACGACACCCCAGCCGACGCCCAGGCTCACCTCCGCGCTAGCCACGAATAGCCCCCCGATGAGAAACACGAAGATAACGGTGATGGGAACAGACGCGACAATACCGGAGAGACCACCGACTCGGACGCTCCGCATCCGCCCACCGTGTTCGAGATATCCGGCGACTACACCGCCAAAAATCGGCGAGAACGGCAGGAACGACGCGACGATGGTCACGGCTGCACCGACGACTGCGGCGGTCGTCGTGGCGGGACTCGTGGCGTCCCTCTCCATGCGGCGCTGGCGCGTCCGCCGTCGATATAGCAGGAAGCCGACGCCACTGGCAATCAACAGCGCACCAATCGCTGCCAGTCCGAGACCACCCCACCACACCAGTGCGTACGTCACGTTGACGAGTTCAATCTCTGTGAGTGCCCCCGATTCAATCGTGCCCTGTGCCACGAGTCGGGCAATCTCAGCTCTGCTCGCGACGCTGTTGAGGAAGATACCAACAGCGCCAAACAGGGCACCACCGAGGACGAGCAACGCAGCGACGAGCCAGTTGACACTCTTCCCGAGGAGTTGCACGGACTCGGTGTGACCCTTCCGTGGTGTCGAATCATCAGTGCTGCCCATTTGTGTCATCTAGTTTTTAGCTACGCGTTGATAAGTATTGACCCCATACCGAGACGTGGGGCCTGACACCCCTACTCAGATACAAAAGTATATTCACCCTCAAAATTGACATCGCTCTCAGGGATTTGAAAGAAAGACGGATTTATTGTATTAGCAGACTCCTGTTAGGGATTATTCTGTTACCAGTTGGATTAGCAATGTTCCTCGAATCGTCAATTATTGGTATCTTTCCGATTCTCCTCGGTGAGTATTTCCTCGGCAGCGCTGTTGCCGGAAGACCGCTCGTTCGTAATCGGTTTCTTCAGTCGGGAAACACCTGACTAGAGGACTGTCTCGAAGAGACGCACCTCGACGCGGGCCGCGACCGCTCATACTGTTGGCTATCACTTCGTGAACGATGTTGGCACCCCGTTGTGCCAAAT
>CAZFOF010000259.1:0-3529 GCA_964520265.1 uncultured Halobacteriales archaeon
GCGAGTGCATCCGCTCGGTTTCGACGTTGTCGTGAATCAGTACCTTCGAGAGGTTCAGGCCCATGTCGAAGACGACCACGTCGTCGCCAGCCCGAACCGCAGTCATCTGCCTGCCAACCTCTTCGTATCCGCCTATCGTTGCGATTTCGATTTCCATAGTATCACGCCGAGTGGCCCACCAGAACGCGGGTGACCGACGGGGGAGACAGCAATCTGCACTGTTGACACGATGTCACGGGTGGTCTGACTGGTGCCAGACTGACCCTCGACTCGCGTCTCCCGCACGCGTCGTATCCATCCGGCTACCCTCACGAGAGGGCTCCGGATTGACGCGTCCGTCGGCCGTCACACCGCGTACCTGGGACGGCCGTACGCTCGGTTACTGTGCAGTACACGGTGGGGTAATAAAAACTGTGGGGGTTCCACCGCGCTCGCTGGTCTGTCTGTCTGAGAACGACGCCAACAAATTTCAACTCGATTTTGAATCGGTGTCTCCGCCGTCCCGGTTCGCACCCACCGATTACTCCTCGTCAGGGTCTGCGAGCGGGTCTATCGACGGAGAGTTCACCCCTGTCGTCGACTCCTCGTCCGTGGGTTTTGTCGAGTCGTCGTCTTCCTCCGTCGCTGTCCCGAAAGCGATCTCCTCGGGCGTCGGCTCTCGGGGCCCCTCTTTCGGTTCGCGGGCCTCATTTCGAGGTTCCGTCGGCTGGTCATCTGTCGATTTTGGCGTCTCATGGGTGCGCTCTGTCACCCCGCCGCTGTCGTCGGGCGCGGTTGACGAACGCTCGGTGGACTCGCCCGGTGATTTGACTCGTTTTGCGCTATCACTTTCGTCGAACATCTCTCCGAGCGTCGGTTCGCTATTTTCGGATGTGTCGCTCCGGCTCGGTTGCTCATCCGACTCTGGTTCCGACGACGCTCCACCTCTGTCGGGTTGTGCCGGTGGTTTACGCTCCCTTTCGTCCGGTTGGGACTGAGATGCTGAGTTGGGACTCTCGCCGGACGTAACCGACTGGTCTGCAGTCGTCATTTCAAGGGACGCCGGGGTGGACTCCTCAGCCATACCCACGGCGACACTGTCGGCGACCAGTTTATGGACGACGCCAAAGACTCCCGAGAAGACGGTGAGCAAGCCGAGAACAGCCAGGACACCACCGGCGGCCAGGTCGGTTCTGGGAATCGAGCTAACCGACCGCTCGTCGACGATGATAGCCGCTTCCCCAACCTCCGCAGCGAGAGCTAACAGGACACCGCCGACACCAAGAACAACCACGAAGAGAACACCGAGCCGAACTCCGTATTTCAGCCCGTCGACCGAACGGATTGCTGTCATATACGCGTCGAAGTCAAGAGTGCACAAATAGATTTCGCCCGCCGGGACGACCCCCTACGTCCCGAGAATCTGTGTTCCGGGGCTCTCGCCGTCGAGAAAGGCGGATACGTCCTCTGGGCCGAAAATCGAAGCCGGTGCGTCGAGTTCGAGCAGCGTCCGCACTTTGCCGGCCATCCCACCGGTCACGTCCGTCGCATCACTGCCGCCGAGTATGGACTCGACATCTGCAAACGCCGTGATTTCTGGAATGACGTCGTCCGCGTTGTCCAACACACCTGGCACACTCGAACAGAGGCCGACGCGTGTTGCACCGAGCGAGCGAGCCAGCGAAACTACAATATCGTCGCCGCTGAGTACCGTCGCTCCCTCACCGTCGTGTGCGACGACATCGCCGTGTAACACCGGAACGAAGCCCTCCGCTTGCAGTCGCTCGACTGGGTCTGCCGCGAGCGCGAGCGTTCCATCCTCCGCTTTCGTCGCCGCCGAGAGCGGCTGGACGGGTACCACCGGAACGCCCTGACTCGCCAGCGCGTCGATGACAGCACGGTTGAGTGTGGTCATCGCATCGTGAATCGCCCGAACCGCTTTGGCGTCGCGTGTCCCTGCAGTCGTCGTGACGTTGTGGGCCGCGGCGTGGTGATGGCCGAAACTCCCGCCCCCGTGGACGACGACGAGTGACTGCGAGTTCTCGGCGTCGACGACAGCGCCGATAGCAGCGGCGACGCTGTCGAGTGCCTGCTCGTCGACAGTCTCGGGCTGGTCTTTCTCGGTGATGACGCTCCCGCCGAGTTTGAGCACCGTCGTCATGGTGTCTCCTGGCGAACTCCGTCGGTGTCCAGTTCCGCTCTGAACGCTTCCTCACATCCCGGCGTAAACTCCAGTGCAGTCTTTGTTTCGGGTGTCGTATCCAGTGCGACGATACAGCCCCCGCCACCCGCGCCGGTGAGTTTGGCACCAAGTGCGTCGGCGTCGCGTGCGGCCCACACCATCGTATCCAGCGAGCGCGAGGAGACACCGAGTGCTTCCAGCAATCCGTGGTTGAAGTTCATCAGCCGCCCGACTTCTTCCAGGTCGCCCGCGGCGAGTGCCTGTTCGCCGCGACGGACGATGTCACCGATTGCCCGAACCGTGTCCGCGGCGAAGTCGTAATCCTCTCTGAGGTGTCGCACGCCCGCGACGAGTTTTCCGGTATCGCCCGCGCCGCCGTCGTATCCGATAACGAAGGGGAGGTCTGGCGCGTCTATCGTCTGGCAGTCCTCTCCCTCGACGCGGACGGCACCACCCATCGCCGAGCAGAAGGTGTCCGCACGAGAGGCTTCGCCGTCCTGTACCGTATGTTCGACTTCGTAGGCGCGCTGGGCGATATCACTCGGCGGGAGTTCGACACCGAGTTCCCGCGTCGCAGCGTCGATTGTCGCGACGACGACGGCTGCCGACGACCCCAGTCCTGCACCGAGTGGTATCGAACTCTCGACGGTAATCTCGAAGCCGCTGTCGGTGACTCCCGTGGCGTCTTTCGCCTGTTCGATTGCCTCGTTGACGTAGCCGATACCGGCTTCGACGAGCGAGTCGGCAACCTCTACGTCTGGGCGACCGCCCGTCTGGGCGTCGTACTCGACGGTGAACCCATCCAGCGTCAGGTCGTCTGCGTGGACTTCCATCCCGGCGTCCCGTGTCTCGACTGTCACCCGCGCACGGCGTTCGATTGCACACGGTACCGCAGGCTCCCCGTAGACGACTGCGTGTTCCCCGAAGAGATAGACTTTCCCGGGAGCGCTCGATGTGACCATGTCACCTCTTGCAGACCGGGGCCTGTTTTAGATATCGATTCCCCACCGATTCCGGCCTGCTGGAGAGTCCAGTGGCTACGCGTCGGCTGACAGTAAAGAGAAATCCGTCCTCACTCAGATGTCGCTCTCGAAGTCATCGAGAGCGTAGGCCGGCTCTGCACCGCGGCGGTCGAGCGTCTCGTTGGCGAGCAGCCAGTAGACGACCGACAGTGCCTTGCGACCTTTGTTGTTCGTCGGCACCACGAGGTCGACGTTGCTCGTGGTGTTGTTGGAGTCACACATCGCGATGACCGGAATACCGACGGTAATCGCTTCCTTGACGGCCTGGGAGTCACCGATGGGGTCGGTGACGACCACGACGTCCGGTTCGATGTAGCCGTCGTATTTCGGATTCGTGAGCGTCCCG
>CAZFOF010000260.1:0-3520 GCA_964520265.1 uncultured Halobacteriales archaeon
CAGATCCCATCTGTACGGCGGACCGCAGGGGTGGAATCCTCATTTCCTTCGGACCAAATCGTATGCCAGTCAAGGGCTTAAACCCTTCGAGTTGGCTTGATCCGAACGGCCAGGGTCGGCGTGTCCGACCAGGCCGCCTACGCATTCAATCCGAAGCACCCTGTTACACTTAAGGGCGTCGGATCGTCCGTCGCCGGATTCACCCGGCGTCGGTGCGTTCGTATTCAGTCCGAAATGCCCTGTTACACTTAAGGGCATCGGACTGTCAGTGGCGGGCTGGTGGGCATCGCGCCCTGCGCCGCTTCGCATCACAGTCGATGGGCAGGGCACATTTAACCTCATCGAAGCGGAGTCAATTCGTTATGTGGTTACACACCGTGTCGGCAGAAACTGTCGCGTGGCCGGAGGCCGGTCTATCATCCCACCGGTTGTCGGCTCGGTCTGACCGGGTGGGAGCCACGCATCTCGGCCCACGGGGGCGACGGTTGTATACCTGTCCGTGGCGGGCGCTAGACTGGAGAAAAATAGCCGATGGTCGGCGACTAGATTTCGTCGAGGTGTTCGACACCCTGTTTGGAAACGTTGCCCTTGGTGATGTCACCGGGCATCCAGTCAGGTTTGTCGTCGGGTGCCTCCTCCTCCCAGGCCCAGCCTTCATAGATGTGGACTTTGTGAGTTCCCTTTTCGCGGAGACGGAGTTTGGTTGGGTCTGCAGCATCCTCCGAATTCGCTGGGTCGAGCCGTCGGGCCGCTTTCAGTGCCGCCTGACGGGGCGTCCCGCCAGAGAAGACACTCGATTCCTCACCGCTGTCATCTCGGAGCGCAAAATTACGCTTGTCGTTGTCTCGTGCCATGGTTTTCACCGCTCCATGTCAATTCAGCACATGACCCAATATAAATATACCCCCGGATTCGACCGCCGTAAGGTGGTGTGCTTATAAACGGGTGGGAAAAATCACCGCTCATCGCGGCAGCAGTACCCGGAGACAGGGGTTTGCGTGCGCTGTCGCGCGGTCTTCTCGTCGTCGCCGCGCGGTAGACTTAAGTGCGTCCTCCAGCCAAGACCGGACTAAGGAAACCGCGATGGTTCGAAAGAAGAAGCTCAGCCCCAGTGGCGCGAAAGACGAAGATGGTGAGTACCACAACGTCCACATCAATCTCCACGAGGACGAACTCGCGGTTGCAGGCATGGAGATCGGAGACGAAGTGTTCGTTCGCGTGCGCGACAACAAAATCATTATCCAGAAAGCAGACGCCGAAGACGTCGAACACGAATTCTGAGCGAACCATCGCTCCATGAACATCTACGACATCGCCAAACCGTTCCTGTTCAGACTACCGCCGGAGACCGCCCACAGCGCCGGTCACACCGCGCTCAGACTCGCCGGAGCGAGTCCACTCAACCGGGCACTCGGCAGTTACTACACCGTCGACGACGAGCGACTCGAAACGGAGGTCTTCGGCCAGCAGTTCTCCAACCCCGTCGGCGTCGCTGCAGGCTTCGACAAAAACGCCGAGATACCGGGTGGACTGTCAGCACTCGGCTTCGGATTCGCCGAGGTCGGTGGCGTCACCGCAGAGCCACAGACGGGCAACGCACGCCCGCGGATGTTCCGCCTGCGCGAGGACAACGGCGTCATCAATCGAATGGGGCTGAACAACGAGGGGGCAGCGGTCGTCGGTCGCCGCCTCCGTGCGACGAGTGTCGACATCCCGGTCGGAGTCAACATCGCCAAAAGCGAACACGTCGACCCCGCGGACGCGCCCGCGGACTACCGTCGAACCTACGAACGTGTCGCAGACGGCGCGGACTTCTTCGTGGTCAACGTCTCCTGTCCGAACTCCCAGGGGTTCGAGGAACTCCAGAACCGCGAGTCGATGGCAGCCATCTTCGAGACGCTAACCGAGGCCGGGGCGAGTCCGCTACTGGTCAAACTCTCACCAGACCTGCCGACGCCGGCCATCGAGGACGCACTCAGTATCGTCCAGGAGTTCGACCTCGACGGCGTGGTCGCAACGAACACGAGCACGGAGCGACCCGCCTCACTGCGGTCGCCGAACAGAGTCGAAGGCGGCGGCCTCTCGGGGAAGCCAATCGAGACACAGGCGACGGAGACGGTGCGCTTTGTCGCCGAGCGCGTCGACGTGCCCGTCGTGGGCGTCGGCGGCATCTCGACGGCAGAGGGAGCCTACCGGAAGATTCGCGCCGGTGCGTCGCTGGTGCAGTTGTACACCGGACTCATCTACCGCGGGCCATCGGTTGCGCGGGACATCAACGCCGGACTGCGGTCGTTGCTGGAACGGGACGGCTTCGACTCGGTCAGCGAGGCTGTCGGTGCCGACCTGTGACCGCGGTAGCGACCGGAGTTTTACTTGCCAGTAGTGGAAACGCACACAACGATGGTACAGGTGAGTCTCCGGCGGCAGGGAAAGCGAGCGTTCGTCTGGGTCGTCGCAATCGCAGTCGTGGCAACCGCGGTCGGTGTCGGCTACTTCGGAACGCCACTGCACGGCGCATCGGCCAGTATCACTGCCGCCGAGGAGAACCCGAACGTAGAACTCAGCAAGCAAAACGGGGATTACATCATCGAGCCGGCAGACAACAGCTCCGAAGTCGGATTAGTCTTTTACCCCGGTGGGCGCGTCCATCCCGACGCGTATCTGGCGACGCTCACCCCGCTTGCCGCCGAGGACAACGTGACCGTCGTCATACCGGAGATGCCGTTGAATCTCGCGTACTTCGACCGCGGCGCAGCCGCGCGGTACGTCTCGGGGACGGACATCGATACCTGGTACGTCGGGGGACACTCACTTGGCGGTGTGATGGCCTGTCGGTACGCACACAACAACCAGGATGCAGTCGAAGGGGTCGTCCTCTTTGCCGCCTACTGTGACCGGAACATCTCCGCGACGGGGCTGTCAGCAGTAAGCGTCACGGGGAGTGCAGACACGGTACTCGACCAGAGCACCTACGAGGCAAACAGCGACAATCTACCGCAGACGGTAACCCTTGCGGAGCTTCCGGTGAACCACTCACAGTTCGGGAGCTACCGGGGACAGGCCGACGACAGCCCGAGCCCGGTGAGTTACGAGCAGGCCCACGAGCGAATTACCGCCGTGGTGCGCGCCTGGCTCCAGTTCCAGCAGTGAGCGACTACGCTAACCCGTCCAGACGGAACTCGAAGGCTGCGACCGGGACTTCGAGGTCGTGTTCGACGAGCACCGCGGGGTGGAGTTCGCCGACGACGCCCACGGACTCCCCATCGAGGACGACTTCTGCTGCACGGCCGTCGATGAACGAGGGATGGGTCGTTGCCGGCGTCTCCAGGTCGGCACCGAAGGCATCGGCAATCGCCTGGAGGCGAGCCTTGGCATCCTCGTAGGAGGCGTCCGTGCGTGCGAGTGCGCCCGCGACGGTGCGGTGCTCGGCGACGCCAGTGTTCTCGCTGTCGTCGGTGTGCGCCGCGAGCCCGATTTCCGAGAGGTGCTGGGGGTACGCGCGGTGGGTGTTGTTTTCCAG
>CAZFOF010000261.1:0-3453 GCA_964520265.1 uncultured Halobacteriales archaeon
GAGACCCAAAACCCCGAGTTCGGCGACGGCTACCTCGACGTGACGACGCGACAGGGCATCCAGATGCACTGGATTCGGCTGGAGGATATGCCCGAAATCTGGGATCGCTACGCCGAGGTCGGTTTGACGACCATCCAGGCCAGCGGAAACACCCTCCGGAACGTCGTCACCTGTCCGGCAGCTGACACCGACGGCACAGAGACCGTCCAGCCACTCGTCGAGGATGTCGTCGATACCTTCGAGGGGAGTGAGAAACTCGCAAATCTTCCTCGCAAGCTCAAGGTCAGCATCACCGACTGCCACGAGAACTGTGGTCGTGCGGAGATTCAAGACCTCGGATTCCTGCCCGCTGAAAAAGACGGACGCGACGGCTTCCAGGTCAAGGTCGGCGGTGGACTCTCCGATGGGCCGCGAGCCGCGACTGATCTCGGCATCTTCGTCGAACCAGAGCAGGTCGCGCCGCTTTCGCGTGCGTGTGCGGACTTGTTCGTCGACCACGGCAGCTATCTCGACACGGCAGTCAACCGCCTGAAATTCCTCGTCGAAGAGTGGGGCGTCGAGCAGTTCCGCGAGACGCTCCAGCGGTACGCCCCATTCGAGTTCGAATCGGCAGGTACGGCCCACACAACAGGGTACCGTGGCGACCACGTCGGCGTCCACGAACAACCCAACGGGACGTATGCGGTCGGACTGAACGTTCCCACCGGCCGCATGAACGGTACCGAGTTCGCGCACCTGGCGGAACTCTCGCGGACGTTCGGCGACGGCGAGGTTCGAGTGACGCCGAATCAGAACGTCTTGCTGCCGAACGTCACCCCGGATGACCTCGACGACCTTCGAGACGACCCCCTTCTGGAGCAGTACAGCCCAGACCCGGGGCCGTTCTCGCGGGGAATCGTCACCTGCACTGGCAGCGAGTTCTGTTCGTACGGTATCATCGAGACGAAGACCCGGGGGATTCGACTCGCCCGCGAACTCGACGCGTGGCTCGATGAGGAACTCGACGGTGACGGCCCCGAAGTGGTGCGGATGCACATGAGTGGCTGTTCTGCGTCGTGTGCACAGCCACAGATTGCCGATATCGGCTTCCGCGGCGAGACGTATCGCGACGAGGTCGAAGGCACCGCCGAGGCTGTCGATATCGGCCTCGGTGGCAATCTCGCAGCGGACACGTTCACAGACTGGATTACGACCGAGTTCCCCGCCGCGGAGGTTCCGGAACTGGTCGAACGACTCGTGACCGCGTACGAACGCGAGCACAGCGAGGAGACCTTCGGTGAGTGGCTCGATGAGACACCCACCGGACGGCTCCACGGACTTGCGACCCCACAGGAGGTACACTGATGTCGAACTCTCAACCCTCACCCCGAATTCCGAACGTCGGTGACGACCCCAGAGAACAGAGTCCCGTCGACGACCCTCAGGGAAAGACCTGGTTTCGTGACCTAGACGAGGCAGTTATCGAGGCAGACCGCTGTATCCAGTGTGGAAGCTGTGTGGCGGCCTGCCCCTCGGATTCGCTCGGCGTCGACGACGCAGAGGACAAGCCGACGCTCGTGAGTATGTGTACCGGCTGTTCTCGCTGCTGGGACTTCTGTCCCCGGAGCGGGATGCGCTACGAGCGCCTCATCGAACTGGAGGCTGCCGAGCGAGCACCAGAGGCCGGCGGGATGTACGCCGCGCGCGCCAGCGAGGACGCGATACAGGACGAAGCACAGGACGGCGGCGTCGTGACCGCACTGCTGTCGTCGCTCATCGAACAGGGGGTTATCGACGGTGCGCTCGTCGCGACTGCCAGCGCTGACGAGCCACTGAAAGGCGAAGCCTACCTCGCGACCAGTCCTGACGACCTCCTCGCCAATGCTGGCAGCAGCTACAACCAGACGATGCAACTCGGACACCTCCACTCCCTGCTGGCGGAGGCAGACATCGACGACCCCGACATTGCCCTTGTCGGCACACCGTGTGTCATCCAGGGTGCGACCGCACTCGAACGATACGAGTGGGACGATGAGGCGGCGTCCATCGAACTCACGGTTGCGCTGATGTGTACGCGAAACTTCGCGTACGACCGTCTCAACGGTCTCCTCGAGGGATACGGTGTCGACCCGGCGGCTGTCGACCGTCTCGACGTGACCGACGGAAACGTCTACGCACTCGATGCAGACGGCGAGACGCTGCTGGTCGAACCGGTCGATGCCTTCGATGCCGCCGCACTCGACGGCTGTGCAGAGTGTGCCGACTTCCTCGGGGAGACAGCGGATCTCAGTGCCGGCAGCGTCGGCAGTGAAGACGGCCACACGACCGTTGCTGTTCGAACCGAACGGGGTGAAAACGCGTGGGAACACGCACACTCCGCTCTCGAGACGACACAGCTGGAACCGACGGAGACGCTCGACAAACTGGCCGACTGGAACCGCCGCCGCGCTACGGCCGTCTTACCACGTCCGTTCGACCCCGAGGGTTCGCTCTCGATTGACTACGACGCGCACCGCGAAGCCTTCGACGACACCGACCGGGCACCGGCACCGCTCAACCCTGCTCGTGTCTATCAGTACGAAGAGTGGTGCTGATACTGTCGGCAATACTCCCCTGCAGCAGTTCGGCACCACGGAGTGTCGCATACCGTTGACGGTATCGCTAACAGTATGGGGCGACGTATATGTCAATTCCTTTTAATTTGATATTTCGAAATGGGCTCTGTTCTCGGGTGTGCGTCCCCGCTGCTCCCCGCATACCAATAACAACCGTTTCAGGCGCTAGAGGCCGAAAATAATCGGGGATTAATTATTGAACCCCAGAGACTATCCCCGGTATAGTGGGGGGTCAATATTGCAGCACAACTGTAATGGTGTCATACCCCCAACCTAGAGACAAGGGGAGTGAGTATGAAGGTCAACCAGTCCGGTCGGGGTGTCTCGTCGCTTATCGGCATCGTGTTACTCTTTGCTATCGTGACCGCTGGCATGGGCTCTGTCGTGGTGCTGGGCAGCACCGCGCTGACCGATACGCAAGACCAGGTCGACGACGACCTGGCGGTGAAGATGTTCCAGGCGGCAGATGGACAGGTCTCTGAACTCCGGAAATCGTCGATTGAGGCGTCCGGGTCGGTCGATATACCCAACGAACTCTCGGGCAACGTCGTCGTTGACCCCGACGCGGCGAACCTCACCGTGAGTACGATTCACAATGGTACATCGACCGACTGTGGCTCACCGATTGATATCGGTACCATGCGGTACGAACGCAACGGTGAAGCTGTCGCCATCTACCAGGGAGGGATGGTGTTCAAACAGGCAGAAAGCGGCGTTAGTATCCATTCGGCACCCGACGTCCAGTACCGCAGCGGAAGTCTGCAGTTCTGGCTATTGCAGTTCAGTGACGAGCACACCGCCTCTGACAAAATTGTCCTTGATAACTCACTCGACGAAACCCGCAATCAGACGCTCACGA
>CAZFOF010000262.1:0-3422 GCA_964520265.1 uncultured Halobacteriales archaeon
TTCAGCGAACTCGTCGTCCGCCTGACTGAGAGCACCGACCCGATGGACTTTGCGGGGTCGTGTCCCGGACTGGGCGAGCACGTCGACGCGGCGGGCGAGGAATTAGACGACGACCTGGAGACGACGCAAGATGAACTGTTTGGATAGTTCCTACGTCGTCGACTTTCTCGACCCGCAACAGGATAATCACGACGCCGCCGTCGAGTGGATGGAGGCCCACAGCGAGGAAGCGCTCGCGGTGCCGGCCATCTGTGCGTTCGAAGTACTCCGGGGAACGGCCCGTGCCGGCGACGACCGATTCGACCGCGCGGTCGGCTTCCTGCGAACGCTCTCGGTGCTCGACTTCGGGCTCGACGCTGCGATTGCGGCGGGGAATCTCGACGGACAACTCCATGCTGACGGCGCGCCGCTGGGTGCTCGTGACACGCTCGTCGCCTCACCCGCACGAGAACACGGCTATACGCTGGTTACGCGCGACAGGGATTTCGAGTCTGTCCTCGGACTCGACACCGTCTTTTACGGCTGACTCGACTCTACCGACTCATCTCTTTGGAGTCACGCTGGGACGGAACGGATAGGACCCACACGACGAGAAAACAGCGTCTCGATGTTCGTCTCAGAGTTCGTCAGACTTCATAATAGCGACTTTCTGGGAGGCTTCGCGGAGGTGATACCTGGTCGCGGGGCTCTCGGCGGCTTCGAGGGCTTCCGAGAGGTGTTCCTGAAGTGCTGGGACGTCTACGGTCTGGGGAGTATTCTGTGAAGACATCTCACAGCAGCAACTACGACCTCCTGACACTTTGTATTGGTGTTATTAAATTGGAGTATCACGCTCCTAAACTTGTTATATGAGGCATAAACCGGCAATTGTGTGCCAACTTCTCCCACCGGAGGTGGCATCCGAGTCACGACGCTGGGATTGTGGAGAGTGTCGTCTGGAAACCGTCCAACCAGTTGCTTTTTGCCAGTGGGTGACGTGTTCCGAAGCGAACACCTTCGGATGTCCTTCCGACGCTACCTCAGTCTGGGCGCGACAGCCATCATCGCCGTGGTCGTCGTTTCGCTGCTCGTCGGCAACCTCCTCGGACAGCCGATTCTGTTGAGTTACGTCGAGACGGGGAGTATGGCACCGACGATGAACCCCGGTGATGGCTTCGTCGCCATTCCGCCGGCCATCGCTGGCAGCGTCGGCGTCGGCGACGTCGTGACCTTCCGCGCCGAGGAGATACAGGGCGGCGGATTGACGACCCACCGCATCGTCGACGAGACCGAACGGGGTTTTATCACGCGCGGTGACGCCAACCCCTTCACCGACCAGGACAGCGACGAGCCACCGGTGCGTCCACAGCAGGTCGTCGCTATCGCCTGGCAACCCGGCGGGAGCGTCCTCGTCATCCCACATCTCGGCACGGTCGTTAGCACGCTCCAGGGAGCCATACAGACACTCCAGATCAGACTCGCGGCACTGCTTGGCACGCGCTCGCTGCTTGGATTACAGGGGTTTGCCTATCTCATCTTCGGCGTGACAGTCGTCTTCTACGCGCTCGACGTGTACCTGGCCGACGACACCGACCGCGAGCGTACCCGTGAGCGCGACACTGGCACGGACACCCGCCTGATTGTGGGAGCAATGGCACTGGGACTGGCACTGGCGGCGACGGCGGCGATGGGTGCGCCCGCAGGAAGTCAGGAGTTCACCATCGTGAGCGCGGAGTTCGAGTCCGACAGCCAGTTCGTCGTCGAACAGGGCACCAACGCGACCTCGCGGTACGCGGTCGGCAACGGCGGATTGGTTCCCGTCGTCGCCTATCTGGAACCGGGTAGCGATGCCGTCGATATCCAACCGAGAGCACTCCGCATTGAGTCCCGGTCGGTCGCCAATGCTACACTGACACTGTCGGCACCGCCCGAGACTGGCGCGTACCGTCGCTACGTCGTCGAACACCGCTATCTGGCGCTTTTGCCCCAACCGGTCATCCGCTCGCTCTACGAGACTCATCCGTGGCTGCCCGTCGCCGTTATCGATGCGCTCATCGCCGTTCCCTTCTACGTGGTTGGTACGCGACTTGTCGGCAGCGGGCGCATCCGCTCGCGGACGCGGGAATCACCCTCCGTTGTCGCGCGGTTGTACCGCCGCTATCTCTGACGGCTCGTATCTATCATAGTTTCCTAGATTTTATTGTCCCGACAGGTCGTAGGGGTGAGCGATGAAGGCACAGGAGCGGTCGATCCGGTACCGGTCGCTATTCCAACGGTACGCGGTCGTGGTTGGTGTTCTGGTCGTGGTTCTCGGTGTCGGCGGTGGTTTTCTCACCTACACGGCCTACGGCACGACGACCACGACGACGGAGACGCGCCAGGTCGCATCCTGGCAGTCAACTGGAACGTTCACGCACAGTGCGACCGTTGTCAACGACACGGCCGTCTACGCCGAGGGCGACGTGCTCCGGAACAGAACGACGTATTTTCGACAGCTCACACCCCAACTCGACGGGTCGTTCGTCTACAGTTACACCGCGACAGGTGGTGGTGACCTCACTGTCGACGCCACGACGATGCTCGTGTTGCGTTCCTACGAGGAGGGCAACGAGGGCGAGGCTGTCGAGTACTGGCGACTGGATTCGGAACTCGACGGGCAACAGGTCAGCGGCCTCGAACCCGGCGAACGCCTCCGGGTACCCTTCTCGGTGAACGTCACGGAAGCCAGACAGCGACTCTCGGAGGTTGACAACCAGTTCGGTTCTACGCCGGGGCAAAAGCAACTGCGCGTCGAGTCACAGGTGACGATTTCCGGCACGCGCAACGGCGAGTCAGTCAGCACCACTCGCACGTACGCCCTCCCGATTTCGGTCTCTGACAGCGTCTACAATATCCAGGACGACGGCCCGACCACCGCCTCCGGTTCACAGACCGAACAAATCGAGGTTACTGCCGAACCGGGGCCGCTCCGGGCCTACGGCGGACCACTTGCAGTCGTCGTCGCTGTGGCACTCGGCGTGATGCTTCTGGTCGTGCGGATGACCGACAGATTTGCGGTTTCCGACCGAGAACGTGACTGGCTGGCCCACCAGAACACGCGCTCGGAGTTTGACGACTGGCTTACCACGGCTCGCATCCCGGACGACCAGCGCGACGACCGAGCCATCGAGGTTGATTCACTCGAAGGACTCGTCGACATCGCCATCGACACCGACCAGCGCGTCCTCGAAGACAGGAGCCAGAACACACTGTTCGTCTTCGACGACAACCGCACCTACGTCCACCACCCACCCGCGCTGTCGAACGGCGCGGACGCTCCCGACGGCGACGAGGCACTCGGCAACGACGACGCGACGACGCCGGGAATCGCGGACGGTCTCGAAGCCCTGGCAGGTGCTGGCGAATCGGCACAGACAGACGACGGGGCAGCCGAGGGCGACGAC